>CALAML010000261.1 GCA_937925845.1 uncultured Acidimicrobiales bacterium
CCACTTGCCGACCAGCTTGGTGGTATACCCCTGATCAGACAGCAGGCGAGCGATGGTGATCTCCGATGGGTTGAGGCCCACACTCCAACCCGGGAACAACACGCCCCCGAGGTTGCCGGCCGCCTTCCCCCCAAAGCCAACCCGGGTCGGATAGCTGCCGGTGAGCATCGCCGCCCGCGATGGTGAACACACCGGCGACGCGGCGTAGAAGTCGGTAAAGCGAACCCCCTCCGCCGCCATCTGGTCGAGAGCCGGGGTGCGGTTCAGCTCTGAGCCAAAGCAGCCCAAATCCCCAAAGCCCAAGTCGTCACAGTTGATCAAAATCACGTTCGGATTCACCACCACTGCATACCACTGGCAACGAGCCCCAACCTTCAAGGTGAACCACATTCACCTCCGAGGTGGACTTCGGACGTGCACCTCGAAGGTGAATTGCATTCACCTCGAAGGTGGATGCAGGAGGTCGACCTCGGAGGTGGATGGCGACGGTTGCTTCGTGAACGGTGTCTCTGATGTACCGCTTGTGGTTTAGCGCTTGGCTTTTGCTTTGGCCTTTTTTGCTCGGGCTTGGCTTTTGGCCCGCTTAGCTCGGGCTTCTTCGGCGATGCGCTTTTTGGTGGCAGCCCAGGAACAGATCGGGCATTGGGTGAGATCGTGATGTTGGGCCGGGCAATGATCGCGGCCAAACCAGATGATTTGAAGGTGTCGGTCGTTCCACGTTTCCTTTGGGAACACCGCCTTGAGATCCTTCTCGGTCTTTTCGACCGAGTGACCATTCGACAGACCCCACCGTGCTGCACACCGATGGATGTGGGTGTCGACCGGGAAGGCTGGCACCCCGAAGGCCTGGGCCATCACCACGCTGGCCGTCTTGTGACCCACCCCGGCGAGCGATTCCAGGAAATCCCAATCGGGCAGGATCTCGCCACCCGCATCGAGAATCTGGTGGGCCATCTTCGACAGGTTGGCCGACTTCTGCGGGGCCAGCCCCACCTGCTTGATCAGCTCCAGAATCTTCTCTGGCGGGAGCGAGGCCATCTTCTCTGGGGTGCCGCCAACCTTGAAGAGGGCCGGCGTGACCTCGTTCACCTTCTTATCGGTGGTTTGGGCCGACAACGCCACCGCCACCGTAAGGGTGAAGGGGTCGCTGTGATCCAGCGGGATCGGCGGCGACGCGTAGAGATCGTCGAGAATCTTGCCGATCTTGTTGGCCTTGTCTGAACGCTTCATGGTTCGGAGCTTACGAGAGTCCAGAACCGATCGGTCCCGGGGCGGTCCAGAGCGCTTCACCTCCGAGGTTGAGAGGCTGAAAAGCAGCACCTTCCGATGGCGGGACACCGATAGCCCCCCAGTCCGCTAGGCCGGGGATGGCACCGGTTGGGCGGGCTCAGGCCCGACGTAGCGAGCATTCGGTCGGATGATTTTGGCGGCGATGGCCTGTTCAAGAAGGTGAGCGCCCCAGCCCACCACCCGACTGGTGGTGAAGGTTGGCGTGAACATGTCCTGGTCGAGGCCGCTTAGGTGCAACACGATGGCGGCGTAGTACTCAACGTTGGTCACAATCACCGCCCCAGGCTTCCAGTCGGCCAGCACCCGGAGCAGATGCTGTTCGATCTCGAGGGCGCGGTCGACCACCTCGCCACCGAGGCCGATGGCGGTCTCCCGAAGCAGGTCGGTGCGCGGATCGGCAGCGCGATAGACGGCATGGCCAAACCCCATCAGCTTCTCGCCGGCCTCCAGTTTGGCGAGAGCCCACGGCGCGGCATTTGCCGGATCGCCGATGTCGTCGAGCATGTCGAGCACCCGGCGGGGAGCACCTCCGTGAAGCGGGCCCGACAGCGCGCCGACCGCGCCGCTGATGGCACTGCCCACATCGGCCCCGGTGCTGGTGATCACCCGGGTGGTGAAGGTGGAGGCGTTAAACCCGTGGTCGAGGGTGAGGAGCAGGTACCGCTCGACAGCCTCGGTTACGGCCGGTTCGGGCGTGGAACCGGTGACCATACGTATGTAGTCGGTGGCATGGCTGAGGCCGGGGTCGGCGGTCAACGGTTCATCTCCCCTTTGCACCCGGTGGAGCCCGGCCACGATGGTGGGAACGGCACCCATCACCCGAATGGCAGCGTTGCGGCGTTGGTCGTGGGACAAGTCGATCGTCGGCACCGGCGGCACCACCATGGGGATCATGGCTCGCAGGCCAGCGAGGAGATCCGGGGTCTGGCCAGCGATCGGGCCAAGGAGGTTGGCCACGCCCGGGTCGAGATGGCGAGCGGCGGCCAACTCGGCGCGAAAGGCCGCTTCGTCGTCGGCATCGGGAAGCTCGCCGTCGATCAGCAGCGCGGCGACGGCTTCAAAACTCCGAAGCCGCGCCAGCTCAGTGGCGTCGTACTGGCGGTAGTGGAAGAAGCCCTCATCGCCGCGAACCCGACCGATGGTGGTGTCGGCCACTACCAGACCTTTCAGGCCAGGCGGAGCGACGGGAATCTCAGCGGCGGGGCTAGGTGAAGCGGAGGTGGTGTTGGAGTTCGGCATGTTCCCAGCATGAGGCTCGTCGAGTACATTGACAATATTGATCAATGTCAACGTTGATCATGATCAATACCCAACCTCACTACCCACAAGCCACCGCTAGGTGGTCACCAGCCAGGCAGCGACAACCCAGCGATCTGGAGTACCGAATGGATGAAGCGAGGAGCAGTCACCGCAAGCTCACGGTGCCGGTCGCCGCGGCCCGGCTCGGGGTGAAGCGTGAAACGCTTTATGCCTACGTCTCCCGTGGCCTGTTGCACCGCGAGGTGGCCGCCGACGGCCGCAGCAGCCTCTTCGACGCCGCGGAGATCGATGAGCTCGCCGCCCGCCGCAGCGGTCGCTCCAAGCGCGAGGTGCGGGCCGCAGTGTCGACCGAGCTCTCGCATGTGGCTGACGACGGGCTGTGGATCCGAGGCCGCGATCTCATCGAACTGGCCAGCCAGAACACGGCTTACGAAGAGGTGGCCGACCTGCTGTGGGAAGCTCCAACATCCGAAGAATGGATTCGGGTTTCCGGTGTGGGTCTTGGCGAGGCGATCGACGTGTTGCCGGTTGGAGCACCACTGGTGGACCGGCTGCGAGTGGCCGCGGCGCTGGCCTCAGCCAACGATCCGCTGCGCCACAACCGCTCACCCAAAGCGGTCCGAGCCATGGGCCGAAGCCTGGTCGGCCAATTGGTTCAGGCCCTACCGGTTGAAGCACCAGAGGTCGGCTCACGCCTGGCCGATCAACTCTGGAGCCGGCTGGCCGCACGAAAGGGCCGCCGGGCCGAGCGGGACTCGCTGAACATGGCCATGGTGTTGTTGATCGATCATGGGCTGGCGCCGTCAACCTTCGCCGCTCGCCTGGCGGCATCGGTGAGGGCCGACCCCTACTCGGTGGTGGTCGCCGGTCTCGGCGTGGTGGGTGGGCCGATGCACGGGGCCAGCAGCGCCCACGTGCACCGGATGTTCGAGGCCGCCGCTGGTCCTGGTGGCGCCGAGGCGGCCGTCGGTGCCGCGCTCGAACGCTTCGATACGCCTCCCGGCTTTGGGCATGCGGTCTACAAACTTCAAGACCCCAGATACGGCGCGCTGATGGCCCAGCTGATGACGGCGTGGCGCCGCGACCGAAGGCTGGCGGTGGTGCAGCAGGTCCGCGACGTGATCAGCGCCCGCACCGAAGACCTCCCCAATGTCGACCTGGCTCTGGGCGCACTCACCTACCTCAGTGGGATGGAAGCGGACGCCGGGGAGGCCATCTTCGCCATTGCCCGCACCGCTGGTTGGCTCGGCCACGCCCTTGAAGAGTACGAGGAACAACCGCTTCGGTTCCGACCCCGAGCCCGCTACGTAGGTCCAGACGCGTAGGGACCTCGGACCTTGCTGGTGAGCCAGAGGAGTAACAACCGCCGGATCTGTGACGCCCAGCGCGCCACTTTTGCGGCGCCGGGCGTCACAGATCTTGGTTTTTGGCGAGGTGCGTCGGCTTTGGTCGGCGGGCGCTATTCGGGCCGGTCGAGGCTGAACTGGTCGGAGCTGCGGCTGTAGAGCGTCCCGGCGTGGCGACCGATGGCACCGAGGTTGGCCTGATCCACATGGAGCTTCTCGGCATCGAGCAGGTTGTTGTCGATATGGATCACCGACGCGATACCGATCACCAGGGTGTGAGCGGCTGAATCGGGGATGTCGACGATGTCGACCACCCGACACTCAAAGTTGGCCCGAGCCTCCGCTACCAGCGGCGCAGCAACCTCAGAGCCGGTGACCGCAGTCAACCCGGAGTGCTCGAACTCGTCGATTCCGGCGGGCAGGCTGGCGGCGGTGGCGTTCATGGCCTCGGCCACTACCTCGGTCACGATGTTCACCGTGAACTCGCGGGTTGTGCGCACGTTGTCGAGGGTGTCGCGACGAGTGCCGGCGGCCGGGGCAAAAACAAACGTCGGCGGCATGCCCGACACCGCGTTAAAGAAGGAATACGGAGCCAGGTTGGGACGACCCTCGTCGTCGATGGTGCCGATCCAGCCGATCGGCCGAGGCACCACCAAACTCGTTGTGAGTTTGTATGACTCGATCGGCTCGATGTCGTCGACCCTAAGGGCAGTCTTCGTCGGAATCGGGATGGTCGCAGAGCTGGGTTCGGGAGAAGGCACACGCCGAGTCTACGGCGCAGGCAGCACCACAGTCCGGCCGAATATCAGGCGGTTGGGGCCACCACCGGTGCCTCAACGACACCAACCAACATGGCCTCCAGGTTCGACAGAAACTCCCCATGGTTGATCCGCGGTGACTCACCGCGCTCCAACCGACGGGCCCGCTCGGCCACCATCGCTGTCATCAGGGTGACCATGGCCACGAGTCGCTCCCATCGGACCGCCTCGCTCAGGCCCACTGGCCGCTCGCTCAGCAACGTCAGCAGCCGCTCCAGATGGGCCTCGCCGATGGTCGAGATGTTCTGAGAGCTGCCAAATTGGCCCCGCAGCTGATCGACGATCTGCACGTAGTGGCGGCCCCGCTCACTGTGGAGGCAGCCGCCATACGGCTCAACCAGGGCATGGATGATGCGCCCGGTCTCGGCGTCGCGATCAAGCGCGGCGCCCAGATGGCCACGGGCGTCATCGAGCGAAGGACCCATGTCGGCCAGGATGGCCAGCACCAAATCATCGCGGTTGCCGAAGTGATAGCTCAACGCTGAAACGTTGCGCTGGCCCGCGGCTTCAATGATGTCGCGGTTGGTTACCTGATAGGCCCCGCCAACCGCCATCAACCGGGCGGCATGGCGGAGCAGGACCTCACGGGTGTCGGTTGTGGTCAACTCCCGAGCGGCAGGATGGCCGTGTCGGGAATGATCGAAACATCGAGGCCATCCGGCAGCGGGCCCTCAAAGTCGGGGTACTGACGCACGGCGTTCTCGCGGAACTTGGTAGTCGAGTGCACCGGATCCTTATCGAACTCCGGGATCACCTGATCGCCAAAGAGTTCGATCATCTCCTCGATCTCGTCGTGTTGCATACCCTCGATCGGCAGACCGAACGACACCTGATCGCAGCCCACGCTCTGGTAGGCCTCAAGCTGCTCAGCTACCTCCTCCGGGTTACCGCACAGCATGTAGCCGCCCTCGATGATCATGTCGAGCATCTCGTCGGTCCACTCGATGGTCGAGGAGATTGGCGGGTCGGGCCAGACAACCGCATCGGGCGACTTCGGCATCGAGTCGTGGTAGAGGTTCACCATGGTGACCAGATAGCCCCGGCCCTTGGCCTTGGCGATCTCACGAGCCCGCTCACGATCCTTCAAACAGATCACGGCGTTGGTCATCATCACGTTGTTGTTTTGGTACTGGCCGACCTGTTCCACCACGTTCTCGGCCGCTTCCTTGTAGGCCTCAAGGCGGCCCTTCAGGTTGTGAATCGGCTCGAAGTTGAAGGCGATGGCGCCAAGGCCAAGTGAGCCCGCGACGGCGAAGGTGGCCGGGTTGCCACAGGCGACCCACATCGGCGGATGACCCTTGCCATAAGGCTTGGGCAGGATGTTGTGCGGGGTGGGCACGCTCCAGGTTTCGCCCTCGAACTGATAGTCCTTGGTCTCCCACATGCGGGGAATCTCACGGACGACCTCGTTCCACATGGCCTTGGTCTCGCTGAGGTCGGTGCCGCTGAACGACGCCACCTCATGGCTGCCGGCGCCACGACCGGTGCCGAACTCAAAACGCTGGTTGGTGATGTGGTCGAGCATGGCAGCCCGCTCGGCGAAACGAACCGGATGTTCCTTGGAAGTGACGAGGCTGGTGATGGCTGAACCCACATGGATCTGTTCGGTCTGGGCCGCGACCCAACCCATCACCGGGGCGGGAGCCGACATGTGGCTGTACTCCACCAAGCCGTGATGCTCGCCGAACCAGGCGTACTTCCAGTTGTGCTTGTCGGCCAACACCGCGTAGCCAGCCTCACGGAAGATCTCGGTGTGCTCCGACTCCGAGTCGTGGGCCGCCGGGCCTGGGGTGTAGCCGTTGCTGAAGACGCCGAACTCCATGGGGTGATCTCCTCTGTTCAGACCGCCCCCACGACTGTGGTGGCCGTCACATCGATCTAATGTCCCACATTAATGTATGGCAAGCCCGGCGACAACCGTTGCCACCGCCGGATAACCGAAATGTCGGAAATCGGCGACAACGTTTGTGGTTTTCTTCCGACATTTCGGGCTTTCGGGGAGTTGTTCTAGGCCGACTTGAGGCCCGCTTTTTCGGCGAAGCTTCGCAGGTTGTCGATACCGCCGGGTCCGGCGAAGAAGAAGGCTGGCACCATGGCTCGGCCAACACCGAGTTCCTCAAAGACCTCCCGACCCTTGGCCGGGTCGCCAATCTGGGCGGCAAACATGGCGTTGATCTCCACCTCGGCCGGGTCGCGATCGCGCTTATTGCACTCTTCGGCCAGTCGGCTGATGAGGCCGGCCAGCTTTTGCGGATCGCCCTCGCCGGGGAAGTAGCCATCGGCCAGTCGGGCGGCGCGGCGGATGGCCACGTCGGTGTCGCCACCGACCAGGATCGGAATGTCGGGACCCTGAGGTGGCAACGGCGTGCAGCTCAACGGCTCAAAGTCCACGAACTCGCCGTGGTACTCCACATGCTGGCCCGACCAGATCGTGCGCAGCGCCTCCACGTACTCATCGTTGCGTCGACCCCGCCGCTCCCACGGCACACCCAGCGCCTCAAACTCTTCCTTCAGCCAGCCCACACCGATGCCGAGCTCCACCCGACCGCCGCTGAGATGATCGAGGGTGGCCAACTCCTTGGCCAACACCAACGGGTTGCGCTGGGGCAGGATCAAAATGCAGGTGCCAAGTCGCAGAGTTGGCGCGGCCGCGGCCACGTAGGCGAGCCAGATCAGCGGGTCGGGGATCGGCGTATTTTCATCGGCCGGCACCTTGCCGTCCTCGGTATAGGGGTAGGCCGATTCAATCTTCGAGGGGAAGATCACATGCTCGCCGCCCCAGACCGATTCAAACCCCACCTCCTCGGCAACCCGAGCAATCTCCAGTGCAGACTGAGGATCGGTACCGATACTGCTCGCAAACGCCAGACCAAATTTCATCAGCCCAGCAGAGCACGGATAAGAGGTTGGCTCAACTGCCCTCCGGGCGGGCCGTTCGCCACGGAGGCTTGGGCTGGCCTTAGCTGCGGTCGTTTCTCATCACGCTGGCGAGGAGTTGGATGTAGGCCGACTGGTAGTAGATGCCGGGTTCGGTGAGTTCGTAGGAGCGGTCGTCGGGGCCGATGCCGTTCCAGTCGAGGAAGGCTTTCAACGGAGGTTGGCGTTTCACCCTTTCGACTCGGCCCGAGTAGGTGGCGTTCGGACCACCGACCACAAACCCCGGAGGCGGACCGACTTCAGAGCGTTTGGCGTGATC
>CALAML010000262.1 GCA_937925845.1 uncultured Acidimicrobiales bacterium
GGCGGCCACAATCGACTCGGGCCATTTGGCAAGACAGCGCCCTCGGAAATAGGCCCGCGTGTTCTCGGGAGGTTCGGCGATCCCCCGCTCGACGTCGTCATCAGACACCAGCTTCACCAGGCCGGCCCGAGCTGCGAGGGAGCGGTCGGGGCGCAGGTCGCTGTACTGGAGGTCGAGCGTCACCAGGCGGGCATCGTCCCATTTGAGGTCGTGGCGGTCGCGGTAGCCGTCGATCAAACGCTTCTTGGCAATCCAGTCGATGCGATCGGCGAGTTGGCTCGGGTCTTCTTCGAGGCCGGTCAGCACCTCTTCCCACTGGTCGACGATCTCGTCGGCGCCATCACCCATGCAGCCCAATCCGCCGCTCTCGGCGTACTTGCGGGCTCGGTCGAGTAGCTCCCACTGCACCTCGAGTGCCGTCACCTTCGACCCGTCTACGAGTTCGAGTGGCTCGCTGAGGCTGAGGTCGAACGACACCTTCTGGAGCATGCGGACCGGATCCCGGAAGCGGAACTCGCGGGGCAGGTAGCCGTCCTCGATCATCGACAACACAATGCCGGTGGTGCCCACCTTCAGCAGCGTGGCCACTTCGCTCATGTTGGCGTCGCCCACGATCACGTGGAGCCGGCGGTACTTGTGGGCGTCGGCGTGGGGTTCGTCGCGGGTGTTGACGATCGGCCGCTTCAGCGTGGTTTCGAGCCCGACCTCTTCTTCGAAGAAGTCAGCGCGCTGGGTGATCTGGTAGTTCACGTCGAACGGCGGGCCACCGGGAAGCTCGCTGCCGACCTTGCCGGAACCGGTGTAGATCTGACGGGTGATGAAGTGGGGCATCACGTGGGTGACGATGCTGCCGAACGGGGTGGTTCGGTCCATAAGGTAGTTCTCGTGACAGCCGTAGCTGTTGCCCTTGCGGTCGCTGTTGTTTTTGTAGAGAACGATCTCTTCGCCTTCTGGCAACAGAGCGTTGGCAGCCACCATGGAACGGGCGGCGATCACCTCAGCAGATCGGTCGAAGCGAACGATGTCGGCCACGTTGGCGCACTCGGGAGTCGAGAGTTCGGGATGGGCGTGATCGACGTAATAGCGGGCGCCGTTGGTGAGCACCGCGTTGACAAGATGGGTTTCGACCTCCGGTGGCATCGAGCCGACCGGTGCCATGCCCCTCGCGTCGCGGGACGGCATTTCGTCTTCGAAGTCCCAGCCCACGGCCGGCAACGGGGCACCGTCGCCCGGTGCTCGCACCACCTGGTTGATGTAGGCGTTGATCAGCACCGAAGACGCGGCGATTGGGTTGGGGTCGCTCACCCCACGATGCAGAATCGCAAACTCGTTTTCGAGACCAAAAACCTTAGGAATCGCCACATTCGCACCCTACTGCGTTCAGCCACAGGTCCGCGACTCGGAGGAATCCTAGTGTCCTGTCAGCAAAGTCATGTCACGAATGCGACGGCTCTCGGAGCCCCTCCCGGCGTCCTCGAAAGCGCCATAACACCAAGTTGTGGCGGTTCTGCGTCCTTGGGAGGGACACCGATAGCTCGCCGAATTCATCAACGGACTTCACTAACAGGACACTAGTCTCCGACAAATTCCCGCGGTGACGCGCCGAGTTCGGCTTTGAACGCTGCGCCGAAAGCACTGCTTGATGCGTAACCGACGGTGAGGGCGACATCGGTAACGCTTTGGCCCCCGGCGAGCATCCCGACGGCCGCGAGTAGCCGGGCTCTCCGATGCCATTGCCCAAGGCTGAGGAACGTCTCTGCTGCGAACCGCCGCTCGATCGTGCGACGACTGGCCGCTGCGCCGCCGAGACGCTGGTCAAGGCCAACGGCCGGATCATCCATGATGGCCTCGGCCAGACCGCGAGCCACAGGGTCGGCCGGGAGGGCCAGGTCCAGGGCGGCCTCCGGAGCGTCTTCCAATTGTTCTTTGAGCAGGGTTACGAGCGCTCGGCGCGGAGCGGTCTCCAGCGTCATCGGCGCCAGTGCGACCGCGTGGAAGACCAGCTCACGGGTCAACGACGCGAGTCTGACCACCCGCACCTCGTTGCCGAGCACGCCGAGATCCGTCGCAAAATACAGGCTGTGGACCGACGCTGATCGAGCTGACGCAATCCGTACTCGGGTCCCATCCGGTACACACAGCGCGCGTTGGGCCGGAATGGTCCACGCCTCGGTATCGGTGACGGCGGTGATGAGCCCCGATGTGGCGAACACTAGGTAGTCCCAACCGGGCTGGGTCGGGATGAGAACGCGGCCGGGTGGGTGGGTGGCGGAGTTGCTTCGGACCTGCGCCGACATGTGGCGAGAATTCGACATAACAAGTCAAACTATAGAGAGTCAGACGACCGTCAGGCTGCCAGGATGAGCTGATGACCTCCACCCCACGGCTCACTCATTTTGCGATCAACACCGACGATGTCGAGGCGACGCAGGCGTTCTACGGTGTGGTGTTCGGCTGGCAGTTTCGTGAGTACGGGCCGCCGGGTTTCCTGCAAATCCTTGATGAGTCCGGTGAGAACGCAATGGGGGCGATACAGGAGCGGCGCCAGTTGCGCCCGGATGCGCCGACAGTGGGCTTCGAGTGCACCTTTGGCGTCGACGACGTTGACGCCGTACATGAACGAATTCTCGCCGCTGGCGGCACGATCCTGATGGAGAAATTCACGATCCCGACTGTCGGCCACATGATCGCCTTCGAGGACCCCGGTGGAAATCCGGCCCTGGCTATGCAGTACGACACCGACGCCGGATAGAGCTGGCCAACCCCACCTTCGAGGTGAATCACATTCACCTTGAAGGAATTAGATTTCGGTGGCGCTCGAAGCACAGGCTTCGATGCGCTGGGCTCCTATGCGCTATGCCACCGACACAAGTGAGCCCTTGGAGGGTTCGCCGATTGGGCGCCCTTGGAGGCGGATCTACAGGTACTGGCCGGTGGCCACTCGCTCGATGGAACGACCGCCGGTGGCTTCGTCGTCGTCATCGGTGGAGAGCAGGGTGCGGATGAAGACGATGCGTTCACCCTTCTTGCCGGAGATCTTGGCCCAGTCGTCGGGGTTGGTGGTGTTGGGCAGGTCTTCGTGCTCTTTGTACTCCTGGCGGATCGATGCCAGAAGATCATCGAGGCAGATGCCCTTCGACCCTTCGTTGAGAACCCGCTTGATCGCCAGTTTCTTGGCCCGGCGCACGATGTTTTCGATCATCGCGCCTGAGGCGAAGTCCTTAAAGAACATGATCTCTTTGTCACCGTTTTGGTAGGTGACTTCGAGGAACTGGTTGGCCTCGTCTTCGAGGTACATCTCGTCGACGGTCGACTCGATCATTGATCGAACCGCCTTCTCGGGATCCCCTCCCCCACGGTTGGCCACCTCGTCAGCATCGATCGGTAGATCGGAGGTGAGGTAGCGGGCAAAGATGGCGGTGGCGGCTTCGGTGCCGGGACGTTCGATCTTGATCTTCACGTCGAGACGCCCGGGGCGCAGGATGGCGGGATCGATCAGGTCCTCGCGGTTGGAGGCACCGATCACGATCACGTTGCGCAGCGCCTCAACACCGTCGATCTCGGCGAGCAGCTGAGGCACGATGGTGGATTCCATATCGGAGCTGATGCCGCTGCCGCGGGTGCGGAAGAGGCTCTCCATCTCGTCGAAGAACACGATCACCGGCCAGCCCTCTTCGGACTTCTCTCGGGCCCGTTCGAACACGAGCCGAATCTGGCGCTCGGTCTCGCCGACGTACTTGTTCAGCAGTTCGGGGCCTTTGATGTTGAGGAAGAAGCTGCGGGCCTCGGTGTCGCCGGAGACTTCGGCCACCTTCTTGGCCAGCGAGTTGGCCACCGCCTTGGCGATCAGCGTCTTACCGCAACCGGGAGGGCCGTAGAGCAGGATGCCCTTGGGCGCCGGAAGCTGGTATTCGCGGAACATGTCGGCGTGGACAAACGGCAGCTCGACCGCATCCATGATCGCCTCGATCTGGGTGTCGAGGCCGCCGACGTCGTCGTAGGACACGTCGGGCACTTCCTCGAGCACCAGTTCTTCGACTTCGGCTCGGGGCAGCCGTTCGAGCAGCAGGGAGGTGCGGGCGTCGATCAGCACCGAGTCGCCGGAGCGGAGGGGTTCGCCTTTGATCTGATCGGCGAGGTCAACAACCCGCTCTTCATCACCGCGGCCCACAACCACCGCGCGGTTTCCGCCATCGAGCAGCTCGCGCAGCGTGCCGACCTCGCCGGTGTTCTCCGGCGAACGGGCCATCACCACGTTGAGCGCCTCGTTCAAGACCACTTCCTGGCCCCGCTCAAGGTTCTCAAGGTCGACATCGGGATGTACTTCGACCCGCATCTTGCGGCCGGCCGACAACACGTCGACCGTCTGGTCTTCGTTGACCCCGAGGACGGTGCCGTAGCCTGATGGCGGAGCCATCAGCTTGTCGACTTCTTCGCGCAGCGCGGCGATGTGTTCGCGGGCCTCTCGAAGGGTGTAGGTCAGCTTCTCGTTCTGGGAGACGGCCTGGCTGAGCTGGCCCTTGTTCTCAAGGAGTCGCTCCTCAAGCGTTCGCACCCGCTTCGGCGCTTCCTGCACCCGTCGGCGTAACGCCGCACATTCTTGTTCGAGGTTTCGAGAGTGCTGACGCAGCCGTGCCAGTTCAGCCTCCTGCTCAGATTCTCGACCATCTTGCTCGGCGGAAGAAACGGAAACCACCTCCAAATTGGACCCGGATTCGGACCCTACTCTGGTGATCGGCCAAGAACGTGGTCAGTTCAGCATTTTTGAGCACAAAACCACAAGTGATCACAACACATTCACCACCAGCCACCGTTCAACAACCAGATACCGGTCCCCCACAACCGGGTCCGTTCGGGGTCAGACCCCCGATAGACCCGGTTGTCTGCGTTTCGCTGGGTAGTGAACCGGGTCTGTTTGGCGTCAGACCCCCGATGGACCCGGTTGTCTGCGTTTGGCTGGGGACGCGATCAACCCGGCGCACGGGAAGAAGCGCCGGGTTGATCAGGTGGCGGCTTCGGGACGGGAGCACCGTGGGCCGCACGATTGGGTTGGGTCCGGTTAGGACCTCTGTTGCGGTGGGGCTAGTTGATGGTGGCGGTGCCGGTGGGCAGGGCCGGACCGGCGCCGAGGGCGATATCGACGTGATCGCCAATACCGGCGGGAACTTCAGCGGCCAGCGGCTTGAAAGCGAACGGAGCCGGGCTGTCATCGTCTTCAGGCTCGACGCTGATTACGACGGTGGCGCCGGTCAGGTCGGTCGGGAAGCTGAGGCCGTCGGGGGCGTTGATGATGAAGTCCTCACCGGGGTAGGGAGGGCCGTTGGTGCCGTCGGTTCCGGAGAAGCCGTTGAAGTCATCGGCGGCACCGGGGTTGGTGAAACGTCCGGTGGTCACGGGTTCGCCGTCGATCACCGCCCAACCTTCGTAGACCCAGCCGGCCGGGAGCTCGGGCAGGTCGAGACCTTGAGCGGCAGCGCCGTTGGCAAGTTCGATGAACCATACGCCGGAGAGCTCGTCATCGGTGGTGGCCGAAGTCGGGGTGGCCAGTACAAACTGACCACTCGACGTCGTCAGGTCTACTCCGAGAGCTGCCGGGTGGCTGGTGGTGAGTTCGGCCGAGCCATCCACAACGTCGCCAGCCAGCACGTGGGCATCGGCCGGGGCCGGGTCGTCGCCGACTGCAGGCTCAATGGTCAGAACCACTGCGGTGGCTGCGGAAAGGTCATCGGTCTCGGAGCCGCTGTGGAAGAGCTGGCTACCGTCAGCCTCGATGGTGAAGCGACCGGTGCTGACTGGAGCATCATCGATGATGGCCCAGCCTTCGTAGACAAAGTCTTCGCCGAGCGGCTCGAGTCCGTCGAAGCTGAACGACAGCTCGGCGCCAAGCTCTTCGCCTTCGCCGTCTTCGGCCATCGCGTCATCTTCGCCGTCTTCAGCCATGGCGTCATCCTCGGCCATCGCGTCATCTTCGCCGTCTTCAGCCATAGCGTCATCTTCGGCCATTGCATCGTCGTCGCCGTCTTCAGCCATAGCGTCATCTTCGGCCATAGCGTCGTCGTCGCCGTCTTCGGCCATGGCGTCGTCTTCAGCCATAGCGTCGTCATCGCCGTCTTCGGCCATGGCTTCGTCGTCGCCGTCTTCAGCCATCGCCTCGTCGTCTTCGGCGACCTCTACTGCGGGGGTGGTGTCGTTGTCAGCGTTGGTCGCCTGGTTGGATGAACCGTCGGAGTTTGTTCCTCCGCAGGCGGCAGCGATCATTGCCGTGCCAAACACCAGGGCGCCAAAGCGACGCCGAACGACCGACGGAGCGGCTTTGGACGGTTGATCAGGATCGGGAAGTGCCAGCTGCTGGCTTGTACTCGGAGTACTCATTTGGGGAAGTCCTTCGTGGGAGAAAGTTTGGACAGAGGTCCAGTTCCGCTATCGGTTATCGGAGACGGGTACTGAAAGGCGACTGGTCCGCAAGTCGTTCCCCGGCCCCGGACAGTTCAGAAGTCATTCACAAGTAGGCTGGATTTGCTGGGCGAAACAACCCAGCTCAACCGACTCTGGCGGCTAAATCCCGCCAATAACGGTGTGGGCGCCGCCCTGTTGGCGCCCCCAAAGACAGCAAATGATTACCAGCAAAAGACGAAAGTGAGCGTGCAGGTGAGCGACAAAGTTCGTTACGGCGTCATCGGTACCGGAATGATGGGTATCGAACACATCTGCAACATCGCCGCCATCGACGACACTGCGGTTGTCGCCATCTCGGACCCGTGGGAGGGGTCGCGTAACTGGGCCCTCGACACCATCGAGCAACAGGGCGGCGATCGCAGTTCGGTCGAGGTGTATGAGGATCATCGCCAACTGCTGTCCGCTGGTGCTTGTGATGCCGTTGTTGTTGCCAGCCCCAACATGACCCACATCGACGTTGCCCTTGACGTGGTTGAGGCCGGGGTTCCCATGCTGCTCGAGAAACCGATGTGCACCACGGTTGAGGATTCGCAGCGACTCGTCGACGCCGTTAGCGGGTCGGAGGCAATGGTGTGGGTCGGCTTGGAGTATCGGTACATGCCGCCCATCAGTCGGTTGATCGACGAGGTGAAGAGCGGGACGGTGGGCCAGGTTCACATGGTGGCCATCCGGGAGCATCGCTTTCCCTTCTTGCGCAAGGTCGGTGACTGGAACCGCTTCAACCGCAACACCGGCGGAACCCTCGTGGAGAAGTGCTGTCATTTCTTCGACCTGATGTACCTGCTCGCTGGAGCGGAGCCCACGCGAGTCATGGCGTCCGGTGGCCAGAGTGTCAATCATCTTGACGAGGCATACGACGGCGAGGTGCCTGACATTGCCGACAACGCCTTTGTGATCGTGGACTTCGCCAACGGAGTCAGAGGCATGCTCGACCTGTGCATGTTCGCCGAGGGATCGAAGAACGAACAGGAAATCGCGGTTACCGGTGACATCGCCAAGGTCGAAGCCTTCGTGCCGGAAGCGGTGATGCGCATCGCCGACCGCGAGGCTGGTCAGGGTCCCGACATCGACATCGCCGATCCGTCGATCACCTACGAAGGGTTTCACCACGGCTCCAGCCTGATCGAGCATCGTGCGTTCCTCGAAGCGGTGCGCAACGGTGGCGATCCCGAGGTCACGGTGCGCGATGGGCTGCGTTCGGTGCAGATGGGCGCGGCCGCTCACGAGTCGATCAACACCGGAACCATCATCACGCTCTGATCGCCAGACCAAAGCCTCCGCGTCGTTAGCGTCGGGTCCCGGGGTCGTCGGGATGCGGGTCGTCCCCAGTTCCCTCGCCGAGACTGGTGTCGGACGGCGATCCGTTCGTGGCCGCGTCCTTGCCCGGCGGTGTCGGATCAGACATCAGGCGGGCGCTGGTGAGGAAGCCGGTGTGGGCCACCATGCGGTGATCGGGTCGTACCGCCTGGCCATCGATATGCCAGCCTCGCTGCATCACCTCGATGGTTTGTGACATCCCGAAGCCGTAGCGCTCGAGCACTTCGCGAAAGCGAACCGCCTGGGTGATCTGGGGGGTGTAGGCCACGATGATTCCGCCACGGTGCAACGCTGTCGCCGCGTGGGGCACGACCTGCCAAGGCTCGGGCAGGTCGAGGACACAGCGGCCGTAGTCGCCATCGATCTGTTCGTAGCTGCTGCGAACCTCGACGTGGTAGCGGCTCATCGCCTCCTCACCCAGGTAACTCTCGACGTTGCGCTGGGCTCGGCGGGCAAAATCGTCGCGGATCTCGTAGCCGGTCACGATGGCCCCGGCTCGAAGCATGGTCATCGACAACGCACCCGAGCCCACACCCGATTCGAGAACCTGTACCCCGGGCGCGATATCGGCCAGCATCAGCAGCGGGCCGAGATCCTTCGGGTAGATCACCTGGGCACCGCGCTTCATCTTCAGTACGAAGTCGGAGAGCGTCGGCTTGATGCAGTGGAGTCGCAGACCATGGCTCGACTTCACCTGCACCCCTTCGGGTTGCCCGATGATGTCACCGTGGGCCAACACACCGGCGTGACTGTGCCACTCCCCTCCCTCCTCCAGAAGGATCATGTTGCGACGCTTCTTGCGGTCGATCAGCAGCACTCGGTCTCCCACCTCGAAGACCGGATCCTGACGCTTCGCCTTCGCCGCAGGGACCACAGCGGTCGAGGCCAGGGTCTCGAGCTGGTCCCCCGTTCCCACACCAGCACCGGCGGGATCGCCAGGAGCGGCAGATCCTTCGCCGGCATCGGCCGCCGGGGTGGCTTCTGGGTCGCTCTCGGTCGGGGTCGTCATTGGGGTTGTCCTGATTCGGACCGACGCCGCCGGGTCGGGCTCATGGTGATGGGTTGGGGGGCGGTCGCCCGTTCTACCAGACGGCAGAACGCGCACGTCCCGGATGGTGTGGGGCTGCCACAGTTCACACAGGGCTCCAGCGAGTCACGATCGGACTCGGTCGTGGCCTGAAAATGCTCGGCCGCCTTGGCGAGGTACTCGAAGTAGAACGCAAATTTTGCTCCTGGCGACTTCGACTCGATGTCGTTGAGGGCCTCTTTGTATCCGAGGTGTTTGTTGCCGGCCGCCATCGGGCACTCGTCGATTTGGTACTCGATGCCGGAGAGCACGCAATAGGCGGCCATCTCCCGCTCGCCGAGGCGAACCAACGGCTTGACCTTTCGGGGAAACCCGTTCCCCGCCGGCAGCACCGGCATCTGACGGCCCAGGTATTCGGTTTGCCAGCGCAGCACGTTGCCGAACAGTACCGCGGCCTCGTCGTCAAGGTTGTGGCCGGTGATCAGCGCGTCGTAGTCATGCTCGCGAGCGACGGAATCAAAGATGTGGCGCTTGGACAACCCGCAGGCCGAACACGGGGCCCGCTTCGCCGCCCGTGATCCTTCGGGGACGTTGTAGCCGTATTCGCTGCGGAGGTCGACCTCGTGCAGGGTGAGGCCCCTGCTGGTGGCGAAGGCTCGGGTCGCCTCACCCGACGCATCGCTATATTCGCCGATCCCGAGGCCAACGTAGAGTCCATCGGCTGCGTAGCCGAGGCGACCGAGGATGTCCCAAACCGCCAGGGAGTCCTTGCCGCCCGATACCGCAACCAGCAATCGGTCGTTGGGGCCAAACATCTTGAACTTCTTGATGGCCTTGGCGACCTGCTCCAGACAGAAACGGTCGAAGTGCTCGGCGCAAAAGTTGGCGTTGTGCTGGGGCAGATCAATGACCGCCGCCCCTCGACAGACTCGACACTTCATCGGGCGACGACCGACCGCACCGCAACAAACTTGCTCACTCGGAACCTCCGGAGATAACTGGTCGGATTTCGATTACCGCGTCGTCTTGGAGCATGGAGTCGCCAGGCACCAGGGTGCCGTTGGCAATCACCAATACCGATTCCCGGTTCAGGTCGAGCTGCTTCAACAGCGAGAGAACGGCGCAGGGGCCAGCTATTTCCACTTCGCGGGTCGGATGCCGCAGGGTCACCAACATCGGCCCATTAAACCTGATCTCCTGAAGAAACCGCGAACTGAAAATCGGTAGTGGAGCCAACCGATCCCTCGTCCCCGGCACCCACGCAACACGTCTGACCGCCGGGGCCGACCCGGATGCTTTTCCGCTTTGATCTCAGGCCGTTGCCGCTACCTGGCGTCGTTGATGGTGTCGTCGAGGGCGTCGCGGGTGGTTTCGAGCGCCTCGGCCACCTTCTGTGACGTCTTGGACAGCTTCGCGGCGCGGCGGTTCATACGGGCGATGCGAACGGCTTCGGCCCGCTCAGCTTTTCGAGCGGCTGCCAACTCGTTCTTGATGCGACGGGCCTCAGCCTTTTCTGCCGCCTTCGCCGCTTTGGCTTCAGCCTTTTCGGCCAACTTCTGTTCGGCCTTCGCCGCTTTGGCGGCCGCCTTCTCCTCGGCTCGGGCCTGCGCCGCGGCTTGGGCTTGATCCATTTCCTGGCGCACCAACGCTGCCTGCGCGGCCTGGGCCTCAACCCGCTTTGCCGCCTTCTCGGCCACTCGAGCTTCAGCTTCCGCTTCGCGTCGGGCCTTGCGAGCTTCTGCTCTGGCTTGGGTTCGCTCGGCGCGCGCCGCTTTGCGGGCCGCCTTGCGGTCAGCTTTTGCGTCGACAACCACCGCATTCGACTCTGACGGCTCAACGATCTCGACCGAGTCAAAGACATCGTCGATGTCCGGGTCCGCCAAGTCGACTGGGGCCGCGACAACCCGAGCCTGTTTCTTGGCTTGCTTTCTGGCCTGTTTCTCGGCGCGGGCTGCCTCCTTAGCGGCCTTGGCTTCCATCTTCAGGCTGGTCGTCTCGAGCTTGGCCGCACCGGCTGCGTCCCGGGCCAACGCCTTAGCCGCCTTGGCTTCCACCTTTTGAGCTCGGGTTTCGAGCCTGACCGCTTTGGCCGCGTCGCGGGATTCAGAGCGGGCCAACGCCTTTGACGCCTTTGCTTCGGCGCGCACGGCTCGCGCTTCGGCTTTCGCCTCGGCGGCCGCGGCTTTGGCGGCTCGGGCCTCGGACTTCGCGGCCGCGGCGCTGGCTTGTGCTTCATCTTTCGCCGCTTGTGCCGCGGCCTTGTTGGCCAACTTCTCGGCCTTGCGCTCGGCGCGGCTCAGCTTCACCTCGGCCGGGGCCGGTTCTGCTGCCTCGGGAGTGGCAACTCCGGCTGCGGCTGCGGCCAGGTCCCGGAGCACTGCGGCGCCGCCGGAGTCTTCGAGGCGAGCGCTACGGGCGCCGCTCTTGGCTTGTGCCTTTGCTTCGGCCTTGGCCGCTTTGGCGGCTCGCTTGTCGACTTTGCGCTGGGCTCGACGTGAAAGGCTGGCCACTTCGGGTTCGGGTGGGGCTGATGCATCGTCGATGGCTTCGGTCACCATCGCCAGTGCGGCTGCGGCGAGGCCTCCCGACTCGGCCCGTTTAGCGGCTTTGCGGGCCTTTCGCCCGCGTCGACCTTTAAGCGCCTTGGCTTCCTTCTTGGCCGCCTTTGCTTCGGCCTTGGCCTCCTTGGCCGCGGCCTTGTCGAGCTTCTTGATCTGCTTCAGCGGCTCCGGGCGGTGACCGATCTGGATCGTCTGCCCCGGTGCCAGCACCTCGCGATAGACGATTTCTTCGTTCCGCTTTTTCATCCACTGGATCATCTTGATCCCGTAGACGGCTACTCCTACCGCAGCCCAACCGTTGCTGGAACCGAAGAGACCTTTGCGTAGGGCGTTGGCACGTAACCAGGCAAGCATCAGACCCGTCGGATCTCGACGACGGTCGACTTACCTTTGCCGCGCCGCAGGCCGAGCACGAAGCCGATCAGGGTCACGACGGCGGCACCGATGGCTGCGATCTGGATGGCCTGGCCTTTGGCTTGACCGGCCTTGGCGTCCACGCCGCCCTGGAGCTCGCTGAACTTCGAGACGAAGTCGTCTCGGTCGATCGGGCGTTGGGCCTGAATCTCGGCTGCAGTCGGTGCGGTCGGCACGGTGCCGCTGGCATCGCCGCGAAGCTCGGAGAACTTGTCGGCGAGGTCGCCGGAGCTGATCTTGTCGGAAGGGGAATCGGTCATTGTCACGGGCCTTTCTTGGCGATGGCCTTACCGACGATGGCCAGCACGACCACGCCGACCAGCATCAGGATGAGGTAGGGAATCCACGAGAGGTTTCCGGTGAACATGGATCCGGTCTCGGTCTGGAGAGCTCGCAAACCTGCGAGCACCAACATGATCAGGCCAAGGCCGATCAGGAAGGATCCGGCTAGGCCGAAGGCAAGATACTTACCAAGGCCCTTGAGCGGGTCAATGGTCTCCTGCTTCGCATAGGCGACGGTCATTTCCCAGAGTTCTTTGCCGATCTCCGGGAAGCTCTTTGCACTCACTTCGGCCACAGGGTCTGTCTCTCCGCAACGCTGTCAATGGCTTGCTCTGTCGGCCATCTTAGGCAGAACGTGAGGTGAAGCCTCGCTGATGGGACCTCGGAGTGCCCCCGTCAGGTGCCCGTCCTGCCACCCAACGTGTCATCGTCGGGTCGGTCCGGCTCCAACGCCAGCTGCGCTTTGAGCATCTCGGACTCTTCGGCCATGAGTCGCTGCACCGCGTCGAGGCGGTCCTGTATCGAGGGTGCGGCCAGCAGGGTTTGCCGGTCCATCACTCCCAGAGGTGACACCGCCGCGATTTGGTAGCTGCCGAGAGCCGGTTCGGTCACGAGTTCAACCGTGGCGGGGGCAGAGGGCATACCCATCTCGGTTTTGAGCGCCAAGAGTTGCCGTAGTTCCCCTGCTACGGAGCGGAACAGGTTGCCAAGTTCGGGATCGTCGGCGTCGGGGTCGGGCCAGTCCTCGACTTCGGCGGTGGGAAACGGCTCCTCGGAAACCCAATCGCGGATACGAATTCGCCGGTCACCCACGGTGATGAGGCCCCAGCGCCCGTCCTCGAATTCTTCGGCCTCGATGATCTTGGCGCAGGTGCCGATGGCGGAGCGGGTGTCGCCGCCGCCAACCTCGCTCCCCCGTTCGATCAGCACCACGCCGAACTCGCGATCGGCATCCATGCAGTGGCGGGCCAGCTCCCGGTAACGCGGCTCAAAGACGTGCAGGGGCAGCACCGCACTCGGAAACAAAACGGTTCCCAACGGGAACATCGGCATTAACCCCACGTCCGAACCGTAGAACGTCAGCCCGGCTGGTGACGTATCGAAAGCGACATTGGGCAAGATTGTTGCATCGAGGAAAGTTGGAGTTGGAAACCGGGTGGGTGCGAAGCCGGTGGGCGCGGGCTGCTAGCGCGGCTCGACAACGCCGAGGGCAATCAGCACCAAGCCGCCGATGCCGATCGCGACCCGGTACCAGCCGAAGATCTCCAGGCCCTTTTCCTGTAGCCAGTTCACCATCCACTTCACTGCGGCGACCGCCGAGACGAAGGCCACGACCATGCCGATCAGTGGTGTGGTCCAACCAAAGAGCTCGATCACCTCGTCGCCGTCCTTGGCGCCGGCCAGCACCGTTGCCGCGGTGAGGGTGATCAGCCCCAGGAGGAAAGCGAACTCGATGGCTCCGGCCAGGCTGAGGCCCACGGCCAGGCCGGCCACGATGGTGACCCAGCTGCGACTGACCCCGGGCCACAGCGCGATGGCTTGACAGACGCCGATGATCACCGCTTGCTTTGGGGTGATCTGACCGAGCTCGAGACCGTCGCGTTCCATGAAGCTGGTGCGGCCGAGGAACAAGATGATGAGCCCGCCGACCAGCCACGCCACCGAGATCGGCAGCGCGCCGAACAGGTTGTCCTGCACCGGGTCGGCGATCGACAGACCGATGATGGCGGTGGGGATGAAGGCGCCGATCACCGCGATCAGAACCCGTCGGCCTTCGTCGCTTCGGCCGAGGAGGCCGTCGAGCATCTGGCGGATTCGGCTCCAGTAGAGCAGGAGTACGGCAAAGATGGCGCCGATCTGGATGCAGATGGCGTAGGTGTCGAGGGCTGACTCGGCCCGGTCGTTTACGTTGAGGCCGAGCAGTTCCTGGGTGAAGAGGAGATGTCCGGTTGAGCTGACCGGAAGGTATTCGGTCAGGCCTTCAACCAGGCCGAGGATCACGGCGTTGAGCGGTGACAGGCTGACTTCTTCGGATCCGCTCCCGTTCTGGGCCAACACCGGGGTCCCGAACCAGAAGGCGGTTCCCACGGTGGCCAACAGCAGGGCGTTGAGTCGATTGCGCACCGGCCATAGAGTAGCGCTGCCTCGCCCGAGGGTCGCCCATGCAAATCTGCCTAGAGGGCCACCTGGGCGTCGTCGAGGGTCTGACGACGACCTCGGTCGAGGCATCACTCGGTGTCTGATGCCAGCCTCGGTGGGTGACGGCTGTTGATGGTCGCTGTTCATCGGGCGAGGTTGTTCATGGGGCGAAGTTCCATCGGTCAGCTTGCGGTTTCAGGGGGTGCCTGGGGTCCGAGCTCGTCGAGGGCCGGGCCTTCGGGGTAACTCATCAGGGCATCGGCGAGATCGTTTTGGATATTGATCTCGTCAGCGTCGATGAACTCGTCGTTGGCGACATAGGCGAAAACCAGCTCCCGGTCCCCGCTGGTTGAGACGAAGCCGGAGAGGGCGGTCGCCTGGTTCAGGGTTCCGGTCTTGGCTCGAAGCCGTCCCTGGGCGGGTGTGTCGACGTACCGCTTGCGCAGGGTCCCTCGTTCGCCGGCAACGGCCAGGCCTTCGTCGATCGGTGAGCCGAGCCCGCCAAGCTCGGAATGGCTGAGCAGGTTCTCGACGAGATCGCAGGTGAGTCGGGCATTGGCGCTCAACCCGGAGCCATCCACCAATTCGACACCGGCCATTGGCAGCCCGAGCCGTTCCAGGCTTTCGGCGATGGCCGCGACTCCGGCGCTGGTCGACCCTTCGCCCGAGGCGGCCAAGCCGATGTTTTTGGCCAGGAGTTCTGCGGTGGTGTTGTCGCTGAGCCGCAGCATTTGCCCGTTCACATCGGTCAGCGGGTCTGACGTAACCGAGGCCAACACTTCCGAAGCCGTCTCGGGTGCGGTCCCCGATGCTGCCCCACCCGTGATGGAGATGCCCCGCTCCTGCAAGAGTGCGGTCAGGATCGAAGCTGCGTTGGCTGCGGGGTCGCTCACTCGGGTTCCCAGCGACTGCCGGCGCGAGTTCTCCGGGAACTCGACCAGACCGTCGTTCACTGACAATGCCGAAAGCACACCAGCCTGGTTGTTGGTCACAAATCGTTCGGGCCAGGCCGCCACTGAACGGGCCCGGTCGAGCTGACCTTCATCGCCCACGAGCCGGCCCCGCACTTCGGTAACACCGGCCGCCACCATGGCGTCGGCCAGGTCTTCGAGGTCGGTGTGGACCTGGCCGGCCTCTTCGAAACCATCGATGTAGGTGTCGGTGGCCAGGACCGGGTCGCCGGAACCGACGAAGTAGACGTCGGAGTCCACAACCCCATCTTCGGTGATCGGACCCGTACTGCGAACTTCGGTGATGAAGAGATGGTCGTCGCCGAGTACGTCCCGGGCCGCGATCGCCGTCAGCAGTTTCATGGTCGATGCGGGGATCACCGGGAGGTCGGCCTGGTGGGAGAACAGTTCGGTCCGGGCCGCCGGATCATCGGAGGCGCTGGTCTCCGACACCACCAGGCAGGTGTTGCTGGGTCCGGCCTCCACCACGCCGGCGAGTCGCTCCGCCAGCGATGCCTCGGCTGCAGGTTGGCGAAGATACTCCGGCACCCGGCGCAGCGAGGCAAGAGGGGTTACGAGTCCGACCCGATTGCTGGTGGCCGGGGCATCGACAAACACAGCACTCTCAATGAGTGCCTGAGCGCGCTCGTCGGCGGCCGCAGCATCGTCGTTAAGCGATGCCGCTTGGCTGTTGAACCAGAACCCGCCGACCAAACCGAGCGCCCCGACCAACCCGGAGAGCCCGATCAGCGGGCGAGGCGCGCCGCGACGCGCCGATGTGCTCACACTGTCGGGGTCGGAGTAGTCGACGGGCTCGGTTGTGCTTGGCGGGCGGTCGGTGGGCATCGAGGGCTTCTGGTCGGCCGGTAACGGCGGTTGATGAATGCCATCTTGAATCATCATCCAGGTGCGGTGGGCGATTCACTCCGGATCAGGCGTCACCGACCCCCATCGGCCCTACTCAGTTCAGCCGAGGGCGTCGAGCCAGTCGCCCCAGTAGAACTTCCAGCGCTCGACATCGTCATACGCCACAAGCTTTTCGTGGGCCACGGTGATGGTGCATCGGTCGCCGGTGTCGGCGGCGGTGAGTGACATCAGCGCTACGCCCTGTCGCCCTTCGTCGAACCCGAGACGGATCGCCTTGGCTTCGGGTTTCGACCGCAGCTCCACCTTCTGGCCGGGGAAGAGGTCCCGACGAGCGGCGTCGCTTAACAGTGCGGCCCGGAGCTTGGCCGCGTCGATCGATACCGTCTTCGACTTGCTGGCGGTAAAGGTGCCATCTGGGCGCTGGTAGGGCATCCGCCATCCGACGATGCGTTCAAAGCCGCCGGTCACCTGCTGCGACCACCAGCCATCCAGCCCGTTTTCTTCCTCGAGCCATTTGGCGATCGCGGGATGCCCGTCGGTGTGACCCGGCCAGGCCTCAATGGTGTCGCACCACTCGTTCCAGCCTTTTCCGGTGGCGTCGCGTACCGAACCATCGCCGGCTTCAGGCTCGGAGGCCCACACCCGCTCCCCCGGTTGGTGCCGTTTGGCCGCCGCCAACAGCTCGGCCCGGGCCGCGGCATACCGTTCACCGGTGGTTTCCATACGGGCTCGTACCCGCTTCTTGAACGATTCCTGTTTCACCATGGTTGTCAGACTTTCCGTGCCGCGACGACTCCGGGCAACCCACGCTTGCCGGCACCGGGGCACAGCAATCTCAAACCAGTCGAACAGACCTGCCGGGCACTCATGGTCCCCTTTGCCTTCACGAGCCGACCGCGTGGGTGTCGAAACGAAGGTTGGGCGTGACAGCCGCCGCCCTCAAGTATAGCCACCGGTCACCGGGTCGTCAGCGAGAGGGTCTCCGGATCTACACTCTGGTCGGGGACAGCCTGGGAGGGTGACGATGTATGACCTGGTGATTCGGGGCGGAACGATTGTGGACGGCGCTGGTGGGCCCGGCGTTGTGGGCGATGTCGGCGTTGCCGATGGTCGCATCGTTGTGGTCGGCCAACTCGAGCCCGACTTGGTTGGCCCCGACACCGTTGAGGTTGATGCCTCCGACCTGGTAGTGGCACCGGGCTTTGTTGATGTCCATACCCACTATGACGCTCAGGTGTTTTGGGACTCGACCCTCAGCCCCTCGCCACTCCACGGCGTCACCACGGTGATCGGTGGCAACTGTGGTTTCACCATCGCTCCGTTGAGCGACGACCCCGCCGACGGCGAGTACCTGCGCCGGATGTTGGCGCGGGTGGAGGGCATGCCTCTCGAAGCGCTGGAAGAGGGCGTGCCTTGGAACTGGCGCACCTTCGGCGAGTACCTCGCCGCCTTCGAAGGCACCCTTTCGATCAACGCTGGCTTCAAGGTTGGGCACTCTGCGATCCGCCGGGTGGTGATGGGTTCTGACGCCACCGCCGGTCCAGCCAGCCCCGACCAACTCACCGCCATGAAGGACCTCCTGCGGGAGAGTCTTGCCGCTGGCGCCCTGGGCTTTTCCAGTACCTGGTCAAGAACCCACAACGACGCCGAGGGTGATCCGGTACCGAGCCGACACGCCACCGCTGAGGAGCTCACCGCTCTGTGCGGGGTGGTCTCGGAGTTTCCTGGCACCTCCCTTGAGTTTCTTCCCGCGGTGGGCCAGTTCGACGACGAGACCTTCGACCTGATGGCCGACATGTCGGTCGCGGCGCAGCGGCCGCTGAATTGGAACCTCTTGAACGTGACCGCCAGCAGCCTCGACCGGGCCATGCACCAGCTTGAGGGCGGCACGCGGGCTCAAGCCAAGGGTGGAAAGGTGGTCGCCCTTACCGTCCCGATGCCGATCGGTCTGCGGCTGAGTTTCCTCACCGGCTTCGTGTTTGATTCGTTTCCTGGTTGGGAGGAGGCGATGCACCTTCCTCCAGAGGAGAAGCTGGCCCTGTTGGCCGACCCGGCGGAGCGGGACCGGCTGAACGAGCTGGCTCAGGGCGAACATGCGCTCCGCAATCTGGCCCGCTGGGACAACATGGTGGTGACCGAGGCCTTCAGCGACACCACCAAGCCCTTTGAGGGTCGAACCATCGGCGACCTTGCGGCGGAGGAAAACAAGGCTCCGTTTGATCTGATCTGCGAGATCGCCATCGAAGATGGGCTTCGGACTGCCTTCTCCCCTGCGGCGAAGGAGGAGACCGATGCCGATTGGGAGGCGCGGGCTCAGGTGTGGCGTGATGGGCGGGCCGTGATCGGCGCGTCGGACGCGGGTGCCCACCTCGATCTGCTTGGGACCTTCAACTACAGCACCGAGCTCTTGGCCCATGCCGTCCGGGAGCGGTCGGTGGTGAGCCTCGAAGAGGCGATTCATCTGATCACCGACGTGCCGGCCAAGCTGTACGGCCTCGTCGATCGGGGTCGCATCGAAGTTGGTGCCCATGCCGACCTGGTGGTGCTCAACCCCGAAACCGTCGGCCCACGCCCGGCCTACACCCGTGTCGATCTTCCGGCCGGGGCCAGCCGGATCTACGGCGAGGCTGATGGCATCGACCGGGTGATCGTGAGCGGCCAGGTGGTGGTGAGCAACGGAGAGTTCACCGATGCCCGCCCTGGAGCCCTAATCCGCAGCGGCGTGGACACCACCACCCCGACCCTCACTTAGCTTGGGTAGGTCGATCGGCCAGGTCGACTCTCGGAAGTCTCCTACAGATGTCCCCGGGCTCGATGGTGCTGGGCGTACCAGCGGAGATGGTCGAGAGCTCTCACTGCTCGCCCAGCTGAGTCGAAACAGAGTTGGCCCTGTTCCCGCAGCTCCGCCGGGCCGGCGTTGGTGGGGTCGGCCACTGCGAGTTCGGTGGCGAACACCACAGGTTTGCCGGTGCTGGCCGCCACTTCTGCTCCAGCCTGGGCATAGCGGGCGTCCTGACGTTCGTGGAACGACACGATCCGTTCGAGTCCATGGTCGGGGTAGTACGGCCCGCCGCGCATCATCGCCGCCTGATTACTTTGGATCCCGAGGCCGAGGTACATGATGGCGTCGATGCTGTTGTGGTTGGCCAACAGGTCGAGCAACTCCGGCACGGTCTCGCGGGTTTCGCCTCCGGCCATATCGATCGGGTTGTTGCGGCTCCAACGCGGCGGCAGCTTCTCATCGATGGCGTCAACCAGATCGGTGGGCATGTCCACCAGTGTGAGCTGGGTCTGGGCCAGCGCGTCGCTGGTGACAACGCCCCACCCGCCCACGCTGGTGAGCACCGCCACGTTGGGTCCTGGAGGCAGCGGCTGGGTGGCGAATAGCGCCGCAGTATCGAAGCCTTCCTCGATCGACGAGGCCCGGACGATGCCCGCTTGGCGGGCCATCCCGTCGAAGACTTTGTCGTCGCTGGCTAGCGATCCGGTGTGGCTGGCCGCGGCTCGTTGACCTTCGGCGCTCGCACCTCCCTTGACCACCACCACCGGCTTGGTGGCGGCGATGCGGCTCACCCGTTCGAAGAACTCGCGGCCGTCGTCTATGCCTTCCATGTAGGCCAGGAGCACCTTGGTTTCGTCGTCGGTGGCGAACCATTCGAGCAGGTCGACCACCGAGGTCATGGCGGCGTTGCCGGCGCTGACGGCGCGCGAGATCCCCACGCCGGTCACGCTGGCGTAGTTCATGAACGTGGAGACGAAGTTGCCCGACTGGCTGGCCACCGCGATTCCGCCGCGGGGCGGGTAGGGAGCCACGATCTGGGCGCACAGCTGGGCCGGTGGCGACACCACTCCCTGCCCGTTCGGGCCAACGACGGTGATGCCGAGGCCGTCCGCCAACTCCACCAGCTCACGTTGCCGCTGCAGTCCTTCCTCTCCTGCTTCGCCATAACCGCCGCCGGCGATAAACACCGCTTTGATGCCGCGAGCAGCGCACGATCTCACGATGTCGGGGTTGGCCGCCGCTGGGGTGCAGAGGAAGGCCATATCGATAACGGCGTCGGCCGGCAGATCCTCGATCGAGGTTGCGCATTGAATCCCGAGGACCTCGCTCCCCTCCCGGTTGGTCGCGTAGACGCCGCCTGCGAAACCAGCGGTGAGGATGTTGTGCAGGCTGACAAAACCAAACTTGCCTGGGTGGGTCGACGCGCCGACCACCACAACCCCGCGTGGGTTAAAGAGGGCATCCAGTCCGGCGCTGGTTTCGGAGGACAGGGTGGGCTGGTTCATGAGGCCACCTCGTTGCGTTCAGCTGCCGCCAGCTCGACCAGGGCGTCCACAGCTATCGGTTTCCCGTCGACCACGATCAGCGGGTTGAGGTCGACCGAGGTCACGTCGGGTCGGGCCTCGACGGTGGCCGAAAGGGCCAACAGCACTTGGGCCAAGGCCTTACGATCCACCTCGGGTTCACCGCGAAAAGCGCCGAGCAGGCTCTGGCTGGTGAGGTCATCGATCATGTCCGTTGCGTCGACCTCGTTCAGCGGGATCAGCCGGAACACCACGTCGGCGATGGCCTCGGCCAGTACCCCGCCCACGCCCAGCATCACGGTGGGGCCGAACTGTGGATCGGTGGCCACCCCGGCGATCAGCTCCCGTATGCCCGAAACCATCGGCGCCACCAGCACGCTCACGTCGCCATCAGCCGGGGTTGCCGCGGCGAGTAGTTCCTCCGCCGCCGCCGATACTTGGTCGGTGGTGGCCAGGTTGAGCCGAACCAAACCCCGCTCGGTCTTGTGGGCGATGTTGTCGCCGTTGAGCTTACAGACCACCGGCAAACCCAGCTCCGTTGCCGCCGAGGCAGCCTCGGTTGGGGTGAGCACTTGGCGCTCGTCGAGAAGCGGCACACCAAACCCGGAGAGCAGGCTCTTCGCTTCGGCCTCGCTCAGGGTGGTCGCCGTCGGGGACGCTGACGTTGACATCGGTCCACCTTAGGAGACTCCCCCATGAGTCGCGCCAGCTCAGCCGACCCCACCAGGCGGCAGGGTCTGCCGTTAGGAGGGGGCGAGGGCGGCTCGGAAGAAGTCTCGGAGGTGGTCCAATCGGGCTTCGAGAGCCAGCTTGTCGAGGGGATCGATGTCGACGAGCCCTTCGAGGAAGGCCATGTCGCTGAAGTAGCTGAGCATGGCGCCGTAGCCCGACAACACCAGCTGTTCGGGGTCGTGTTTACGGAACCGGCCGGCCCCCATCTCTGCCTCGAAATAGTGGACTGCCCGCATGAAGAAGGGGCGCAGAGACGTGCCCAGATCGAACCCGAGTCGATCGCCGCCCTCGATCGCCTCCCGGCGAAGGATGCGGATGAAGTCGTTGTTGTCACAGAAGAAGTCAAACGACGCGGTCAGGACGTGGTCGACTTTGGTCCAACCGTCCTGCATCGGCTCACTGACCGCCTCTTCGACCCGGACCCGAAAGTCGTCGAGGGCCAACAGGAAGATTTCCCGATAGAGCTCGTCTTTGGATCCGAAGTGGTGCAGGAGGCTGGGTCGGCGAATGCCAACCGCCTCGGCGATCGAGTTGAGACTGGTGCCGTCGTAGCCGTGTTCGGCGAAACCCCGACGCCCGGCGGCAAGGATGAGGTCTCGCGTCGTTGGCTGGTCGCCCATATACATATCGTATGTCGCCTGGACCCAGACATGCTGAAGGATGTTCTGGCGTCGGCGTGGTAAGACGGCCCATTCCGGTTCCCCGCGCTGGGGGATGGGGAACTAGTCTGCCGCGATGGAAATCATCGCGGCGCTGTTCATCGAAGCAATTGATGTTCGTCAGGTGGCGGGGCCATCGGCTCGTCTCGACCTGACCGGCGCCCACTTTTCCTCAGCCGCCCCGGAGCCGTTTCCTCTCACGTGGGCTCCCCATCTGGTGGCCATTGTGCATGCTCCGGCCGATGACAAAGGCGAAGCGGTGCTCGAAGTGATCTTCAAGCGCGACGGCGAGCAGATCGCCCGTAATGTGCAGCCGCTACAGGTAGAGCCCTCCAAGTTCAGCTATCGCCTGGTCCGGGCGGAGCTCGAGTTCTCCGAACCGGGGACGATCTTTGCCCACTGTCGTCTCGACATGGGCCCGGAGGTGGTTGTGCCCTTCACCATGCTCGAACCGGAACCCGGGGCATCCGGCGAAGATGAGGCCGCCGCGGCCAAGCCCGACGAAGCCAACTGGTCTGCGGCGGGTGACTGAGCCGTGTTGACCACCGGCGTCGGCGCCGCTCTGAGTGAGCATCCGGTGCCAGCTGAAGCCACCGGCGAGGTGATCGCCGAGGTCCTCGATCGGGTCGGTCATCAACCTGATCTCGCGGTGCTGACCGTGACCCCGCATCATCGGGGCGCGTTGGAAGACATCGTGCCCGCCATTGCCGCCACGTTGGCGCCTCGGGCATTGATCGGCTCCACCGCAGTCGCGGTGATCGGTGGCAACCGCGAAGTGGAGCAACAGCCGGCCATCGCCCTGTGGGCCGCTCGTTGGGACGGCGATCAGACGGTGGTCAGGATTCCTCCCGGCGCCAAGCCGGACGACCTGGATGCCGGGGCGCTCTTCGGGACTTCCCCGAGCGAATCCCCAACGGCCGCGGTGTCGGCCCATACCGCAATCGTTTTGGCCGACCCGTTCACCTTCGACGGTGAGGCCTGGCTCGACACCGACATCACCATGATCGGCGGGTTGGCGTCGGCGGCCAATCAGCCCGGCGGCAACATCCTTGTCGCCAACGATGAGTTGGTGACCGACGGTGCTGTCGCCATTGTGCTCTCGGGTGGTACGCCACCGGCCACATTGGTGTCGCAGGGGTGCCGGCCAGTCGGTCAGCCGGTCACGGTCACTGCTGCGGAGGGAAACCTGCTGCTGAGCCTGGCCGGACAGCCCGCCTTGGGCCATCTGCGAGAAGTGATCGACAAGCTTTCGCCTGACGAGCGCCGACTCGCGGCCAGCGGGCTCCACCTCGGCTGGGTGGTGAACGAACAACGCACCGAGTTTGAGCCCGGCGATTTTCTGATCCGGGCCGTCATGGGCGCCGTTACCGATCGTGACGCGGTTGCGGTCGGCGCCGAGGTGCCGGTGGGCGCAGCGATCCAGTTCCAGGTGCGCGACGCCGAATCGGCCGATCAGGAGCTGCACACCCTCTTGAGCGAGGCTCCCGACGCCAAAGCGGCACTGGTATTTACCTGCAACGGTCGTGGTGTCCGATTCTTTGGCAGCTCCGACCACGATGCCGCCGCGGTTTATGACCGCTTCGAGACCAGCGCCATCGGCGGCATGTTCTGCGCCGGCGAGATCGGGCCGGTCGGTCACCGCAATTTCCTCCACGGCTACACCGCGTCGATCCTCCTTCTCTGATCAGCTACTCCGATCGGCCTCGGCGCTGATCTACCTCAGCCACCCGCCTCGGTGCCCGGTGACCACTACCCGCAGTAATGCGAATTCCCGGGCTTAACTCTTTTGCGGGCCGGGGCTAACCTCGGCGAGGTGACTGACACATTTGACGCAGTAGCCGTCGACGCGGCGCTTGAAGCGAAGTCCATCAACGTGATTCGGGCGTTGGGTATGGACGGACCCCACGCCGCCCGATCGGGCCACCAGGGCACGGCGATGGCGTTGGCGCCTGCCGCCCATGTCCTGTGGAGCCGGGTGATGCGCTACGACGCTGGCGATCCGAACTGGCCTGATCGTGATCGGTTCATCCTGTCGCCGGGTCACGCGTCGATCCTGCTCTATGCCGGGCTGCATCTGACCGGCCACGGGCTCACCCTCGATGACCTGAAGAACTTCCGGCAGTGGGACAGCGCTACTCCGGGTCACCCCGAAGTGGGCCACACCGCGGGGGTGGAGATCACCACCGGTCCGCTCGGTCAGGGGTTCGCCAGCGCCGTGGGCATGGCCATCGCCGAGGAGCGGCTGCGAGCGCTTTACGGGCCCGAGATCTGTGACCACCACATCTACGGCTTTTGTTCCGATGGAGACCTGGCTGAAGGGGTGAGCCATGAGGCCGCGTCGTTGGCCGGACACCTCAAGCTCGGCCGCTTGGTGTTCATTTACGACGACAACCACGTCTCGATCGACGGGCCAACCGAACTGGCGCTCTCCGACGATGCCGCCAAGCGTTTCGAGGCCTACGGCTGGCATGTTCAGGACCTGGGCGAGGCCGGTGAGGATCTCGACGCCATCGAGGCTGCGGTCAAGGCCGGTCGGGATCACACCGATGCTCCGTCGCTGATCATCCTTCGTACCCACATCGGCTACCCCTCCCCCAGCCTGACCGACAGCCCGTCGGCTCACGGGCTGGCCTTTGGTGACGAGGAAATCACCGAGGCCAAGGCGGCGATGGATCTGCCCGACGAGCCGTTCCACATTCCGGATGAGGTTCTGAGCTACTACCGTGAGGTCGGCGCCCGGGGAGCTGCTGATCGTCAGGCCTGGCAGGCTCGCTACGACAGCGCCACCGCGGAGACCCGCGATGGTTTCGACCTTTCCCTGACCGCCCGTCCTGCAGCCGGTGGTGTCGATGCTCTTCCCACCTTCGACGCTGGAGAGAAGCTGGCCACCCGCAAGGCGATTCAGGCCTGCCTCGAAGCGCTGGTGCCGTCGACCCCGTCGATGATGGTCGGCTCCGCCGACCTCGGCGGCAGCACCGGCACCAAGTTGGCTGGGGCCGTCGCCTTTGACGCCGACCACCGCGACGGCACCCGCCTCTACTTCGGTATTCGTGAGCATGCGATGGGGGCCATTCTCAACGGAGCCGCTCTGCACGGCGGCGTGTTGCCGGTGGCCGGCACCTTTCTGGTGTTTAGCGACTACATGCGCGGCGCGGTCCGCTTGGCCGCCATCACCCAGGCCAAGTCCCTCTTTATTTGGACTCACGACTCGATCGGCGTCGGCGAAGACGGCCCGACCCATCAACCGGTGGAACATGTAAGTGCACTCCGAGCCATCCCCGACTTCCCGGTGGCCCGCCCGGCCGACGCCAACGAGGTGGCCCATGTGATGCGCCGCTTCGTCGACGACGACGCCCCGCTCGGGCTGATCCTCACTCGCCAGGGGGTGCCGGTGCTGGAAGAGACCGCCGGCGCTGCGGCTGCGGCCAACGTGGCCCGAGGCGGCTACGTACTCTTTGAGCCTGAGGACATCGAGGCGGATATCACTTTGCTGGCTACGGGCAGTGAGGTCAGCCTGTGCATGGCCGGCGCCGAGCTGCTCGCTGCCGATGGGGTGGTGGCTCGCGTGGTCTCGATGCCGTGTGTCGAGTGGTTCGAAGATCAGCCGGTCGACTACCAGCGCCAGGTTCTGGGCGACTCCCCCATTCTGGCGGTTGAGGCGGGGGTGCCGTTCGGCTGGCACCGCTACGCCGACGACGTCCTGGGTCTGGATCGGTTCGGGGCTTCGGCCCCCGGCTCGGAAGTGATGACCAAACTCGGCTTCACCCCGGAAGCGGTCCGCGACCGGGCCAAGGCTCTGATCTAACCGGTGACGGCACCCTACGGTGCCGCGACGGGCCCGGACGCATACAGTGTCGTCTATGAGCGACTCCCAGACGAGACTTCATCAACTCTTTGCCGATCACGGCCAGAGCCCGTGGCTCGACAACATGCGCCGGGACTGGATCGAAAACGGCGAGCTGCAGGCCTGGCTGGATCGCGGCATTCGGGGGATCACCTCGAACCCGTCGATCTTCCAGAACGCGATCGCCAACTCCGACGACTACGACGCTCAGTTCACCGAGTGTGTCCAGGGCGGGATGTCTATCGAGGACACCTACTGGGCCCTGGTCACCAAGGACATCGAGGACGCGCTGGCGCTGTTGCGGCCGATCTACGACACCAGCGCCGGCGAGGACGGCTACGTGTCGGTGGAGGTTGCTCCCGACCTGGCCCACGATCTGCAGGGCACCGTCGATGCCGCCATGGCACTGCACGCCAGCATCGATGAACCTAACCTCTACGTGAAGATCCCGGCCACGGTAGAGGGCGTCGAGGCCATTCAAGAGGTGATCGGTGCCGCTAAGTCGGTCAACGTCACCCTGATCTTCTCGGTCGATCGCTATGAAGCCGTGATCGAGGCCTACCTGAACGGTCTGGAGGCCGCCGACGCTAGCGGGGCCGATCTGTCGAAGATCTCGAGCGTGGCCTCGTTCTTTATCTCGCGGGTCGACGTGGAGATTGATCGCCGGCTGGAGGAGATCGGTACCCCCGAGGCCCTGGAGCTTCGTGGAAAGTCGGGTCTCGCCCAGGGCCATCTCGCTTATCAACTTTTTCTGGAGAAGTTTTCCGGACCGCGCTGGGAGGCGCTGGCGGCCAAGGGAGCCCGAGTGCAGCGCCCGCTGTGGGCCTCGACCTCGACCAAGAACGATGCCTACCCCGACACCCTCTATGTCGATGAGCTGATTGGCCCGAACACCGTAAATACGGTGCCGGACAAAACGCTCAACTTCTTCCTGGACCACGGCACGGTCGGCCGCACCGTCGATGCCGATCCCGCCGGAGCACAGGCCGTCTGGGACGGCGTGGCTGCTCAGGGTGTGGATCTTGCCAACGTGGCCGATCAACTCGAAACCGAGGGTGTGGCCTCGTTCGTGAAGGCGTTTGACGGGCTCCTGGCCACGCTCGAGACCCGAGCCAACGAACTGCGGGCCTAGGAGTCTTCTAGCAGGCGCCTAGCTGGCCTTTCCTGGGCGAGAGCAGCGAAAACCGGGGTCGACCCAAGTTTGGGGCGCTCCACGTGGGAACATCAGAGGACTCGATGGCGTTGGGGGAGACGGTAATGAGCGGGCACCCAGAGAACAGCGAAACAGTGAGCACAAAAACACCAGACACGGTCATCGGCTTAGACGAGCCCTACGAAATGCTGGCCCAGGCGGCCCGTGACATCCGCGATCGCCAATTTGCCAATCGGGTTACCTACTCCCCCAAGGTCTTCATCCCGTTGACCATGCTGTGTCGGGACAAGTGCGGCTACTGCACCTTTGCTCAGCCACCGGCCCACCTGGAGTCGCCCTACCTGAGCCCGGATCAGGTGCTCGACATTGCGAAGCGAGGCGCCGATTTCGGCTGCCACGAGGCCCTCTTCACCCTTGGCGAGCGGCCCGAGGAGCGTTATCCAGTGGCCGCCGAATGGCTGGCCGAGAACGGATACGAATCAACCATCGACTATGTGGCCGCCATGGCCCGCTTGGTGTTGGACGAGACCGGCCTGTTACCCCATGGCAACGCCGGTGCGCTGTATTCCGGTGAGCTGAGCCAGCTCCGTGAGGTGTGTCCCAGCCAGGGCATGATGCTTGAGTCGCTGCGCCCGGACCTCGATGCCCATCGAGGCTCTCCCGACAAGACGCCGGAACGTCGCCTGGCCACCCTTGAGGCCGCCGGCGAGTTGGCCATTCCCTTCACCACCGGGATCCTGGTCGGTATCGGCGAGACCCGCCAGGACCGCATCGACGCCCTTGAGGCCATCGCCGCTTCACACCGCCGGCACGGCCACGTGCAGGAGGTGATCGTCCAGAACTTCCTTCCGAAAGCGGGCACCTCGATGCATCGGGAGGAGCCTTGCCCCACCGATGTGTATCTCGATGCCATCGCCCTGGCCCGCCTGATCCTTCCGCCCGAGATCCATCTTCAGGCTCCGCCGAACCTGTCGGACGACTTTGGCGTGCTGCTCGATGCCGGTATCGACGATTGGGGCGGCGTGTCGCCCGTGACCGCCGATCATGTGAACCCGGAGCGCCCCTGGCCCGCACTCGACAAGCTACGTGAGGTGAGCGAGGCCCGAGGGTTTGTGCTGGCGCCAAGGCTCACCGCCCATCCGACCTATGTGGCCGATCCCGACCGCTGGTTCGACCCGGCTCTGCATTTCGCGGTGATGGACCGAAGCGATGCCGAGGGCCTTGGCCGCGATCACGATGGCGGCTGGTACTCCGGCGCTCCAGTGAGCCCGCCCCAGCTGATTCCTGTTGACCCCAACGGTCCCGCCACGGACAGCTCTGAAACGCAGCCGAACGCCGGTTTGACCGTGATGAGCGCCCCGGTGGCGCCCCCGACCAGTGCGGTATCGGAGGTTCTGGCCGGTGTCGGAATGGGCCAGGAGGTGGGCGTCGAGGAGATCGCCACCCTCTTCAGCGCCCGAGGTCCGGAGGTGCTTGAGGTGGCTAGGGTCGCCGATGAGCTCCGCCAGGAGATTGTAGGCGACGACGTCACGTGGGTCTCAAACCGCAACATCAACTACACCAACGTGTGCACCTTCAAGTGTCGCTTCTGTGGGTTCTCGAAGGGTCCGCTGTCGCTCAACCTTCGGGGCAAGCCCTACATGCTCACCCTCGATGATGTGGCCGAACGCACCGCCGAAGCAGCGGCGATGGGCGCTACCGAAGTCTGTCTGCAAGGCGGTATCCACCCCGACTTTGATGGCGACTACTACATCGACGTGGCCCGGGCGGTGAAGGAAGCAGCGCCCGACATCCATGTGCATGGTTTCACCGCTCTGGAGGTCACCGAAGGGGCCAAACGCCTGGATGAGCCGCTGGCCGACTATCTCCGTCGGTTGATGGATGTGGGCCTCAAGACGTTGCCGGGCACGGCGGCGGAGATCCTCGATGATGAGGTTCGCGAGGTGCTCTGCTCGGACAAGATCAACACCGAGGAGTGGCTCGACGCCCATCGCACCGCCCATTCGGTTGGCCTGCGCTCCAACGTCACCATCATGTTCGGCTCGATCGAATCGCCGATCCATTGGGCCCGCCATTTGGTTCGCACCCGGGATCTTCAGAAGGAGACCGGCGGGTTCACCGAGTTTGTGCCGTTGCCGTTTGTGCATATGGCTTCGCCGATCTACCTCCAGAAGCAATCCCGCCGGGGCCCAACGTTCCGCGAAACCCTGCTGATGCATTCGGTTGGTCGCATCGCCTACCGGGGCTGGATCGACAACATTCAGGGCTCGTGGGTGAAGATCGGCTTCGACGGCATCCGCCAGTTGTTGGTGTCCGGGGTCAATGATCTTGGCGGGACCCTGATCAACGAAAACATCTCCCGTGCCGCTGGTGCTGAACATGGCCAGGAGGTCTCGAAATCCGACCTGGAGGCCTTGGTGAGTCCCCTCGGCCGCCGATTGGTACAACGAACAACGCTTTATGGCCGGTGTGAACCGGTGGAGGCCCGTGAGTAACCCAGCAGAACACGCCGATGAGTCATCTCAGGATGGTTCTCTCAAAGACCGTGAGGACAACACCGAAGAGCTGATCGCCACCCTGGTCGAGGGCCGATCGGCCGCCAATAAGGATCTTGTGGCCTCGATGTTGCGCACCGTGCTCAACATCGATGTCGACAACGTCGATCGCCTCGAGATGAAGATCGCCGACCGGGCCCTCCAAGAGATGACCCATTCATGGTCGGTCTTCAGCCCCTACCACGACGTGCCCAAGGTGACGATATTCGGTTCGGCTCGCACCGCACCTGAAGCTGCCGACTACCAGTTGGCCAAGGCGTTCGGTGCCAAGATCGCTGATTCCGGCTGGATGGTGATGACCGGCGCCGGGCCGGGCATCATGACCGCTGGTATCGAGGGTGCCGGCCGCGACATGTCGTTTGGCATCAACATCGACCTGCCGTTTGAGGCCGCGGCTACGGAGCTGATCCGGGGCGATCACAAGGTGATCGACTTCAAGTACTTCTTCACCCGCAAGCTCTCCTTTGTGAAGGAGGCGGCTGCGGTGGTCCTGTGTCCGGGCGGGTTTGGCACTATGGATGAGGGTTTTGAGCTCCTTACGCTGATGCAGACCGGCAAGACGTTCCCGGCGCCGGTGGTGCTCCTCGACGCCGAAGGCAGCACCTACTGGCAGTCGTGGATCGAGTTCATCAAGGCCGAACTGCTTGATGGTGGGCTGATTTCGTCGGCCGACCTCTCGCTGTTCCGTCATACCCACGACGCCGACCAAGCGGTGACCTGGATCCAGGAGTTCTTCCGGAACTACCACTCGATCCGCTTTGTCGGTAAGCGACTGGTCATTCGTGTTTGGCGGGCCCCGAGCGATGAGCAGCTGGCGGCGCTGACCGAGGAGTTCTCCGACATCATCGTCGATGGCGCCATCGAGTCCATCGAGGTGACGAGGGCGGAACGTCGGGACGACGATGTGGTCGATCTTGATCGGATCGCCTTTGAGTTCAACCGTCATGGTCATGCCCGGCTGCACGAGATGATCTGGAAGATCAACGAGCTGGATGCCATTAACACCGGTGCCGCGGCGGACACCCATCACAGTCGTGGCGCGTCGATTCCGGCCCAGCCCAACGACACCGAGGTTCCCGACGAGAGCTAGCGGCTCTCTTTCCGACAACGGGTGTAACGGGTGTCTGACACCCGTTGCATGTTTCCCTCCGTTGTTCAGCTTTCGAGTTCTCGCGCTGCTTTGAGGACGGCTCTGCGCGCCCGCGACACTCGCTTCTCTTCTTCCTTG
>CALAML010000263.1 GCA_937925845.1 uncultured Acidimicrobiales bacterium
GCCATCGAGCTCGAGATCGACGACGCCTGGATCGAAACCGCCGGCGGAGATCGGATCGCGGCGAGTGTCGAGCTCGACAGCGAGATCGAGCGGGCTGAGCTCACGACCGCCCTTCCACTAGAGGCCGGCGCGGCGACGATCGTGCTCGTCTACCGGGGGATACTCAACGACAAGCTCCGCGGCTTCTACCGCAGCACCTTCACCGACACCGAGGGCAAGGAACGGGTCATCGCGACGACCCAGTTCGAATCCACCAACGCTCGCCGAGCCTTTCCGTGCTGGGACGAGCCTGCGGTCAAGGCCACCTTTGGCGTCACGCTGGTGGTACCCGAAGACCAGTTCGCCGTCTCTTGCTCGGGAATCGAGTCCGACGAGGCCACTGGCGATGGCCGCCGGACCGTTCGTTTTGCCCCGACTATGAAGATGTCGACCTATCTGGTCGCGTTCATCGTCGGACCGCTCGAAGCGACACCGGCTCGCGACGCGGGCGGTACCCCGCTACGGATCGTGCATCCGATCGGGAAGGGCCACCTCACCGACTTTGCGCTCGACGTCGGTGACTTTTCGCTACGTTGGCTCAGCGAGTATTTCGGGATCGACTACCCCGGCGACAAGATCGACATGATCGCCGTTCCCGACTTCGCCATGGGTGCGATGGAGAACCTCGGGTGTGTCACCTTCCGCGAGGTGTTGCTGCTGGTGGATCCCGAAACTGCGACCCAGCCGGAGCTGCAGCGGGTCGCCGATGTGATCAACCATGAGTTGGCCCACATGTGGTTTGGCGACCTGGTGACGATGCGATGGTGGAACGGCATCTGGCTCAACGAAGCCTTCGCCACCTTTATGGAGATGCGGGCCACCGATGATCAGCGTCCGGATTGGCTTCGCTGGGTCGACTTCGGGTTGTCACGAACGGCGGCCTTTGACGTCGATGCTCTCGAGTCGACCCGACCGATCGAGTTTGATGTTCGCTCCCCCGCCGACGCCGAAGGCATGTTCGATCTCCTGACCTATGAAAAGGGGGCCGCGGTGGTGCGCATGCTGGAGCAGTACATCACCGAGGAACCCTTCCGTGAAGGCATCCGCCGCTACATGACCGAGCATCGGTTGGGTAATACCGAAACCACGGATCTGTGGGATGCGATCGAGGCGAGTACCGAGGTCGCGGCCCGCGAAATCATGGATTCCTGGATCTACCAGGCCGGCTTCCCGGCGGTGAGTGCTGAGCGCGACGGCGATTCGCTGACCATGACCCAGAGCCACTTTCGATACCAGGGCGATGGCACCGGGGCGTTGTGGCAGATCCCTCTCCGCTACCGGGTTGGTCTGACTTCCGGCGAGACCCTCGAGGAGCGGGCACTGCTGACCGGGGAGGCGCTGTCGGTAGAGTTGCCCACCGATGCCGAATGGGTGGTGGTAAACGCCGACGGATCCAGTTTCGTCCGGGTGTTCTACGGCCCCACCTCGATGGCTGCGCTCGCGGCTCGGGCCACCGAGGTGTTGGGCCCGGTGGAGCGTTACGGCCTGGTTGACGACCTCTGGGCCGCGGTGGTGTCGGGACGCGCCGAGGCCACAACCTTTGTGGAGTTGGCCGAAACGTTGGCGTCGGCGGGCGAAACCGACCTGTCGGTCAACCAGCGCATGATCGGGGCTTTGGAGACGATCCATCGCATCGCTTCGCCGGAATCGCGCCCCGCGTTGGTGGAGCGGCTCGAGGCCATCTTGTCGCCGGTGCTGGCATCGGTGAACGCAACACCGGACCCGGATGATCGAACCCGCCAGCTTCGGGCCACCCTTTTTGGGGTGCTGGCCCGAATGACCGGCCGCGATGAGCTGATTGCTGAGGCCCGCGGTATCCATCAGCGCTATCAGGCCGACCCGACTTCGGTCGATCCTGGCCTGATGAGTGCGGCTCTGCGGGTACTGGCGGCCAGGGGCACCGCCGATGATTTTGAGGCGCTGATTGAGGGATTCCGCAACTCAGATACTCCCCAGGAAGAGCTCCGGCATCTCAACGCTATGGCTGATGCTGCCGATGGAGACTCGATGACCAAGCTGCTGGAGATGACGTTGGGAGAGGTACGGACCCAGAACGCGCCCTACGTACTGGGGCAGGCGCTGGCCAACGATGCTCAGGGTGGCGCGGCCTGGCGCTTCATCACCGACAACTGGAACGAGATGAACGACAAGTTCCCGTCGAACTCCATCGTGCGTATGGCCGGTGGTATTCGCACGCTCACCGACTCGTCGTTGGCCCAGCAGGTCGAAGCGTTCTTTGCCGAGAACCCCATCTCGACCGGCACCCGCACACTCGAGCAACATCTCGAGCGGATGCACATCAACGTTGCTTTGGCTGAACGCGAAAGATCCAGGTTGGCCGGTTGATGAGCGAGCCCCCGCAGCGACTCGAGGCGTTTGCCGTCGAGGACACATCGGTGCAGCTGACCTGGGGGTCGCTGGGCACTGGAACCGTCGCCTTGGTCGTTGATGATCGAGTGTTCGAGATCGAAGAGCCCCATGCCGCGGGCGGGTTGGTGGTTGAGGGTCTGCGGCCCGCGACCCGATACCCGGTGCACCTCGCCAATGGGGTTCACCGCAGCTCGGAACCGGTCCTGCAGTTCTCGACGCTCGACCCTCCCCCGGGCCCTGAGCTGTTCCGCTTCGCAACGATCAGCGATCTGCATTTGGGTATGACCAACTTCGGGTTCTTCCACACCATGCGGGAACGACCAAAGCCGGCGCTTGGCAGTTCGGTACGTTGTGCCGAGGCTGCGGTGGCTGAAGCGCTGGCCTGGGGCGCCCAGGAGCTGGTGGTGAAGGGCGACATCACCGAAAAGGGTTCGGTCGCGGACTGGGAGAAGGCGGGTCAGGTGCTGGGCCAGCTACCGGTGCCGGTGCATCTGGTACCGGGCAACCATGATGTGTACCGCCGCCGCCAGCTTGATCCGGTCGCTGGTGCCCGCTCCGCCGGACTGGCAATGACAGAAGGGTGGGAGTTCTTTGACCGGCCCGGCCTGCGGCTGATCGTGATCGATTCAACCGTGCTCGGGCGCGGTCTTGGCCACCTACCGGCCGACGTCGATGCCATCGTGACCGCGGCGGGTGAAGCGCCAGCGGGCGTGGTGATCGCCATGCATCACCACCTCCAGAGCCATCCCACCCCCAGATTCTGGCCCCCAGGTATCGCCAGCCCCGAAGCGTCACCGTTCCTCGACGCACTGGCTGAGGCCAACCCGGCGACGCTGATCACCTCCGGCCACACCCACCGCAACCGGAGTCGTGCCCATCGGGGTGTCACGCTGACCGAAGTGGGCTCCACCAAGGACTATCCCGGGGTGTGGGCTGGATATGTGATTCACGAAGGCGGCATCCGCCAAGTGGTGCGTCGGGTTCAACGGCCCGACTGCATCGCCTGGACCGAGTACACCCGCCTCGCAGTGAATGGACTGTGGGGCCGCTGGTCGCCCGGAGTCCTGGAACAACGAAGCTTCCAGACACCGTGGGCCACCAAAAAGCCGGCAAACCAGGCGTCTAACTAGCAACCGGCCGCGGTGTGATCTCCGGGACGGAATCGTTGGCCACACTCTCCGGCCCGGACGGCCCGGACGGCCCGTCCTAGTCCAGGGTGATGGAGAGCTTGAGCCGGTTCACCGGGTAGGTGCGGGTTTGGGGGAAGGGGTACTTGAGCTGGGGGTGACGCCAGCGTTCGCCGTAGCTGTGTTCTTTATGTTCGGCGCCGAGGATGTAGAACTCCTCGGGATCGATCTCGAAGCTGTCGGTACCGTCGGCGTCAAGGAACACGGGGTACTTGAAGGCGAAGGGGAAGAGTTTGCCGCCGCTGATACCGGGTAGATCGAGCTCGGTTCGCTCACTCCAGTGGATCAGGTCTTCGGAGACCCGCAGCCCGATATAGGTATCCATGTGGGGCGTGCGGCTGTACTGCTCAACGCCAAGAAAGAGGTCTCGACCCCGAATCTTTGCGACCGAGAAGCGGGCGGTGAGCTCGGTTCCGTCGTCACGGTTGAGGTGACCACCAAAGAGCGGGGTGGCGGCGGGGCCCGGCTTCTGCATGAAGTCGGCAATCTTTGCCTTGTCGAAACCCTCCGGCAGGCCGGGCTGCCAGGTTCGACCTTCGCAGTAGACCTTGAAGGTGTCGAAGTCGATCTTGCCGTCGACCAGTGCCTTCAGCGGCGCGCGGGCCAGCTTTACCCCTTGGGCTCGTACCGGGTTGACGATCTCCGGGAACTCTTCCCCTTCACCGGCGGTCGCTCCGGTATCGATGTAGAAGAGCCAAACCCACCCCTGGTGAACGACGACGGACGGGTGACGGACCCCTTTGTCTTTGGGCGGGTTCCCGACCCAGTGCAGGTCGGGGTCGCGGCGGCGGTGGAAGACCCACCGGTACCGGTCGTAGTTCCAGCCACCGGTTTCCTCGTCAGCGTGAAACCAGCGGGCCATCATCTTCTGGCTGCGGACGGTCCGGGTGTGTGGCGACGTGTAGCCCCGTGACGGCCACACCACCGGGCCGCAGTTGTCGAGCGGAACCGGATTGCCTTCTTCGTCGCCCAGGTCACCGAGGCTCATGGTGACAAAGGCCGAGTAGTTGTCCCACCGGGGGTAGCGGAACTCAAGCAGCCGCTTCCCGTCGAGGCTGGGCTGACGCTCGAAATAGGAGTGGCCGTAGAGGTTGGCCATCTTGGTGGGCGTGTTGGGGTAGAACGTGCTGCGGTAGTAGGCCGTGGGGGTTCCGGGAACGTCGGGAGTGCGGTGGCTGATGGTGTCAAGCACCACCATGGAGTAGTTCTCGGAATGGTTGAAGGTGATCGCCTTCTTTGGCAGGGCCGGGGCCCGCACGATCAGCCCGGTGTACGACGACGAATAGTTCCGCTTCCATGGATTGTCACTGGGTACTGGAGACGCCGCGACGTCATCGTCGGTGTATTCGAATGCGGGGCGGAACGGCCGACCTTGCCACGGGGTGCCGATCGATGGGCTCTCGGTGATATCGCCGCGGGTGAGCTCCATGTGAGGAGAGCCATCTTCATGGCTCGGCAGCACTTCACCGAGGAACGGTTGGGGGGCAATAAAGGTAGCCGAGCTTCGGTTGGGCACCGTGAGACGCAGGCCCGCTGGTGTATTGGTGATCCATGGCGGAACCTCCACGCCAACCGCGTGGTGGTTGGTCAACAGGATGGTCTCGACCCGGTTGTACGTTGCGCTCAGCTTCGGTAGCGAGGTGGCCGGGGCTACGTTGAGGGGTTGGTTCATCGCCCAACAAATCTACCGATTTGCCGGGCCGAACCCGAGTTTCCCGAAGTATGCCGACCCGGGTTTCCCGGTCAGAGACCTTCGACGGTCGGGGTGTACTCGGCCAGGTAGCTGGTAAGCCAGCCGTAGGAGTCAGTCACCAGCATCACCCCAAGGATCACAAGCATCACGCCGGCAAAGCGTTCGACCTTGGTGGAGATCCGCCGGAGTCCGGCCGCCAGTCCGGGGAACGAAGCCAGGCCGAGTGAGGCAAGAATAAACGGTACGCCAATGCCCGCCGCGTACGACAGCAACAGCATGGCGCCCCACACCGGTTCACCACGAGCTGCGGCCACGGTGAGTGCCGCACTGAGGAGGGGGCCGACGCACGGTGACCATGCCGCTCCGAAGGCCACGCCGATGGTGAACGACCGGAACGGTCCGCCGCCCTTGGGCAGGCTCTTGACCAGCCGCTTTTCGTTCATGAGCTTGCCGCGAAGGAAGCCCAGCAGGGCCAGACCCATCACGATGATAAGAACGCCACCGATGCGCTGCACCCACCCCTCAACGGATTCGAGGGCGTTGCCAAGCGAACCGGCGGCCACTCCGAGAGCGGCATAGAGCGAGGCGAAGCCGAGCACGAAGATCAGCGTGGCCGGCACCGCTTTGGCAGGGTTTCCTTCTTCAGCGGACGAGCCGGCCAGCATGCCGAGGTAGGCCGGCACCAGGGGCACGACACACGGCGCCAGGAAGGAGGCAACACCCGCTCCGAAAAGCGCGATGAGATCGGTAATCATGGGTCGGCTCTATCGTCGCGATGACGGGTGGGGGGCGAAGGCGACCATGTCAGACCTGCTCGGGATCGTTCGAGCGGGGTGAGGCGGGATCAACTTCGAGCACGTCGCGGATGTAGTCCTCTACCTCGCGGTATCGGCCTTCGCCCTTCTTGGCGTATCGCAGGGTGCCGGTGGTGTCATAGATCGCCTTGGTAGGCCAGAAGCGGGTGTTGAAGGCCCGCCAGACTTTCTTGTTGGGGTCGTTTACCACCGGCCATTGGATGCCCAGGTCGGCGATGGCATCTTCGATGTTGCCGGGCTCCTTTTCGAAGTTGAACTCGGCGGTGTGGACCCCAAGAACGATCAGGCCGTCATCGGCGTAGCGCTCGTACCACGCCTTGAGCGATGGAATGGTGTTGCGGCAGTTGATGCAGCCGAAGGTCCAGAAGTCGAACAGCACCACTTTGCCCTCGAGGTCGGCTGCGGTGAGGGGCTCGGAGTTCCACCATTCGGTGTCGGGTTCCGGTTCGAACGGCGGGTCGGCGAGCGGGGTCCTGAGTTCGTAGGTTTTGAGCGGGAGTGGTTCCGGGGGTGGCGGTGGTGTCGCTTCGGCTCCACCCTGAGAGGCGGCGGCACTGGCGGCCACAGCGGCGGTGGTGGGGGTTGGCTCCGGATCGTCGAAGGCAGCCGCTTCGATCTCTTCTGGATCGGCCTTGGTGGCGACCCAGACCGCTCCGCCAGCGGCAGCGATGAGTGCGGCGGCGGCTCCGAGAAAGACCCGCCGGTTGGGTGCCGGCTCCATGGGCGTTGGTTGCGAATCGATGATCGGCTCCCCTACCTCGGCGGCGGTGGGGTTGTGCTCTCGATGATTCGGATCGGCCATGCCTACTCCTTAGCGAAAGAAAGTGCCTCATCCCATGTGGCACCTTCGGTGATGAGCTGTCGGTACTGCATCACGTGTCGGGGCCGATTCATTCCGAAGACGCCGACGAGTTTTCCACTTCGACCGAAGATGGTGGCAAAACGCCGTTCTTCCAAGGATCCGGTCACGATCTCGCTGGTGTCGTCGGATCGGATCCGACCGGCGAGCTGCAGTTTCCGGTCGTACTGATCTGACCAAAACCACGGTACGGGGGCATAGGGCTCGCTAGAAGCCGAATCGTCGCCTGTTTCGAACCACTTAAGGAGCCTGTTGGCCCCGAATTTCCCTTGTTCTACTGCGTTTTCCCAGTGTTCTACGCGCATGACCTCATCAAAGGTCACGTGGCGCCAGCAGGCCACATCGCCAACGGCCACTACGCCGGGAGCGGCCAGGCAGGTCTCGTCGCACATCACACCGTTGTCGAGTTCGAGGCCGCTGCCTTCGAGCCACTCCGTGTTGGGGATTACGCCGATGCCGACCACCACGACGTCCGCGTCCACTGTGGAGCCGTCGGTGAGCACCACGCCGGTGACCCGATCTTCGGGGCCGCCAACAAAGTGTTCAACGCCGACGCCGAGGCGCAGGTCGACCCCGTGCTCACGGTGCAGTTCGGCGCAGAGCTGGCCGATGTCTTCGCCGAGCACTCGTCCCAGGGGAATCGGGAGGGCCTCAATCATGGTGACCTCAAGGCCGCGGCCGCGTGCGGTGGCCGCAACCTCGGCCCCGATAAAACCGGCGCCAACCACGGCAACCCGGCTCGGATGCGCGTCGAAGGCCTCGGTGATGGCCATGGCGTCGTCGAGCGTGCGCAGGGTGTGGATCCCGGAGAGGCCACCCGTGGGGAGCGCACGGCAGCGGGCGCCGGTAGCAATGATCAACCCGTCAAAGCCGAGTTCCTCGGTGTCGTGGTCGCCCAGCTCATAATCGCCTTGGTCGGCCCCGGCGGGTGGTGCTGGAGCCAGGGTGAGGGTGCGGTCGGCCAGGTTGAGGCCGATGGCCCGGGTGCCAAATCGGGCTGTGAGGTCAAGTTCTCGGAGTTGGTCCTCAGGCGCCAGCACGGTCCGTTCGGCTGGCCAATCACCGGCGAGCACCTGCTTCGAGAGCGGCGGCCGATCGTAGGGCTGGTGGGGTTCGTCACCGATCAGCGTGATGGTTCCGCCAAACTCCGATCGCCGGAGCTGCTCCGCGGCGCGCCATCCCGCGAGGGAGGCACCGACTACCGCGATGTGGGGGCTGTTCGGAGCTTGCTCGGCGTTCACGATGGGTGTTCTTTCGGCCGGACCGGGCTCATGTTGATGTCACGCCGACCGGGCTTCCACGGTTCGAAACGCTGAAACCGTATCGAGCCAAGCCACATCGGTTATCGATTGATACCGACCCGACGACTCAGTCGTCGGCGATGGCGATGGCCTGCTTCGGGCATCGCTCCGCCGCCTCGACCAGCTTTTCGCGCATGGCTTCATCGGGCGTTTCGTTGAGCACATAGAGGAAGTCGTCGTCGCGAACTTCAAAGATTTCGGGCGCAACGGCCATACAGACCGCGTTGCTCTCGCACAGGTCGTAGTCGACAACAACTCGCATGGTGACCCCCTAGGGCTCGGAATTTCGGTTTCGTAGGCCCACGTCCAACGGACAACGGCGCCACAACTTTTCCTCAGCATAGGCGCATATTGAGCGGTCAAGACCTGTTGGCCAGGGCAACGCCGCTCCACAGGGTAGCGAGGGAGCGATGCTGCGGTCGCGGCGTCGCCTGTCAACTCCTAGGCGAGTGGGTTAGACGGTGTTGGTTAGACGGTGTTGGTTAGACGGTGTGGGTAAGGAAGGCTTCGATAGCCGCGATTGTGGTGTTGGTGCGGGTCGACCTCAAAACATCAAAGGCGTGTTGGGCACCAGGCAGTTCCACATGGAGGGTGGTGGCGCTGCCGCTGCGTCGCAGCGCGGTTGCGAACCGCTGGCTCTCGTTGGCGGAAACCACGGTGTCGTTGAGGCCGTGGATCAACAGGAAGGGCGGCGGCTCGGACCGGCCGGTTTCGACCAGATACAGCGGCGAAAGCTCGCGGAACCGTTCTGGTTCTTCGGCCAGCTTGGCCTGGACCACCACTCGTTCCAGGTAGGGAACAAAGGTCGGTCCGAAGTCACCGGCGTCGTTGGTGAAGTCGAAGACGCCATAGAACGGGACCACTGCGGCCACCGAGGTATCGACCTCTTCAAAGCCGGGCTGGTACCGGCGGTCGTTGGCGGTGAGGCCGACCAGCGCGGCGAGATGGCCACCGGCTGATCCGCCGGTGACCGCGATTCGGCTCGGATCGATGCCAAACCGGTCGGCGCTGGTTCGGATGAAGGCCAGCGCCGCTTTGAGGTCGCGGAGCTGGGCGAGTGCATCGACGCCCGGGCTCAGCCGGTAGTTGACGTTGAAGCCGACCCACCCGGCTTTGGCGAGCCGGTGCAACAGCGGGATGCCCTGGCTCGACTTGTCGCCCGAGGCCCAGGATCCGCCGTGAATCTGTACGATCGCCGGCGCTCGATCACCGGTGCGCTCACGAGGTTCGTACACATCGAGCCTCCAGGCCGGATCACCCGAGTCACTCCGGTTGGTCGATGAAGTCGAGGAAGAGGCGTTGCCACCAGCGAAGGCCGCATAGGAGACGTCGAGGGTGCGGGAGATGTCCGACATCGACCGCCACGGCAGTGGGGCCACAGGCGGATCGTCGAGATGCAACTTGATTCCGGCCCGTTCGAACTCCGCTTCGAAGGCCTCGTGGGCGTGACGCGCCGTCTTGATCATGTGGGCCAGCCCGGCCCACGACGCGGTGTTGGCTACCAGCGCGGCCCGACCGAGCGGACCGCCGAGCGCCCCTCCCCGAACCAGTGCGGTGGCACCCGCCATCTGTCCCGCCAGGTGCCACGGCGCCAGTTCGGTAACGATCAACGAGGTGACCATCGGCGAAAGAAACGGCACCTTCACCCGATCAGGTGCAAGACCGGTGGCGGTGGCCAGAGCCCCGATGCCTGCAAGGGCGGCAAACGGTCGTTCCATGGGGTCGAAGGTATCGGAAGCTTGGAGATCCCTACGCCCCAAAGAACCCACCGCGGGCCGCATTTGCCGTTGTGGTAGGCAGGGTTACCCAACTCTGGGAGGGTTTTTGCGGATCGGCAAAGTTTTTCTTGAGTTAGGCGGCGAAACAAGCCGAAAACAACAGCAGTGATGGGAAGGAACGTGACCCATCGTTGTTTATGGTTGTCAACATCAGCCGATAGCCCGGAAACCTGAAATGACGACGATCGATACAACGACGCCTGAGTCTGCATCTGCTACCAACTCCAACCCGCCGTCTTCGACGCGGGTTGCTTCCGCGGGCCGCGCCGGCATCTCGGGTCTGGTCGCCGCGGCTGGGGCCCTGGCTGCTGGAGAGCTGGTGACTGGTTTCGCGGGCGAACCTTCGCTGGTCAGTCTGGTCGGCGACACCGTCATCGACCTCACTCCCGGTTCCGGTGCCCAACAGGCCAACAGCGTGCTCGGCTCAAGCAACAAGCCAGCGCTGATCATCGGCACCATCGTGCTGTCGCTGATGTTTGGTTATGTGCTCGGCCAGGTTTCGCGTCGCCGCAACTGGCCCGCGGTCGTGGGCTTCGTTGGCTTCGGATTGGTGGGCATCTGGGCCGGCGCTCGATCAAGTATCGCCAGCACCCCGATCGAATCAGTCGCCGCGGTCGTCGCCGTGCTGACCGGTGTCGTTTCGTACTTCTTCCTGCGGGGCCGCGCGGCCGCTGCCAGTGGAACCGAGGTCGGCGCCACTGTCGCTTCATCGAAGGCAGCCAAGGCTGGCACCGCGGGCTCGTCGGAGCCGACAGACTTCGCCGCCGAGGTCAAGCTTGACCCCACCGAAGATCTCAACACCGACACCTCGAACCTGGCCCCGGAACCGATCGTGGTGCCGCCAATGGCCACTCCGGCCGGTGCCGGCATGGCTTCGATGCCCGCCGCCCGCCGCCGCTTTCTGGCCTGGGCCGGTGGTGGTGCCGCAGCTGCCGGAGCCACTGCGCTCGCCGGTCGCAGCCTCTCCAGCCGGGCTTCGGTTGAAGGCGCCCGAAGTGAAGTGGTGCTGCCTGAGGCCACAAACCGAACCACGACCGCCCCCAGCACCACCGCCGCCGAGACGTCCACCACCAGCCCGTCGCTGGACCGTTTCCTCGACAACGACGTGCCCAACATCACGCCGATGGTGGTGCCGAACGACGAGTTCTACCGGATCGACACCGCTCTGGTTGTGCCCCAGGTCGACCCGGCCACCTGGAAGCTTTCGATCGGCGGAATGGTCGACGAACCCTTCGAGCTCACCTTCGACGAACTGCTCGCCATGGACCAGGTGGAAGAGGCCGTGACCCTCTCCTGTGTATCGAACCCGGTCGGAGGCGACCTGGTTGGCAACGCCGTGTGGCAGGGAGTCCCGCTGCTCGATGTGTTGGAGCGGGCCGGTATTCAGCCCGGCGCCGAGCAGGTGGTTTCGAGTTCGGTCGACGGTTGGAGCTGCGGCTTCCCCCTTGAGGTGCTCAACGACGGCCGTCCCGCCCTGATCGCCGTGGCCCAAAACGGTGAGCCACTGCCGGTGATCCACGGCTTCCCGGCTCGCCTCGTGATTTCCGGCCTGTACGGCTATGTGAGCGCCACCAAATGGTTGAGCAACATCCGCCTCGATACCTGGGACAACTTCGACGGCTACTGGATTCCCCGTGGTTGGTCGAAGCTGGGCCCGATCAAAACCCAGTCCCGCATCGACGTGCCGTCACGGCGTGATGTTGAGGCCGGGCCGCAGGCCATCGCCGGTGTGGCGTGGGCCGGCGAGCGTGGCATCGACCGGGTTGAGGTTCGCATCGACGACGGCGACTGGCAGGTCTGCACCCTCGGCGAAGAGATGGCCCGCACCTCGTGGCGTCAGTGGAAGCTCGACTGGGATGCCCAGCCTGGCCGCCACGTGATTCAGGTTCGAGCCACCGACGGCGACGGTCAGGTGCAAACATCAGACCTGGCCAACGTTGCTCCCAACGGTGCCACCGGCCATCACACCATCGGCGTGACCGTCGCTTAACTCCTGCGCCGGGACTGCTTCCTAGCGCACTCCGGCTCTAGCTCAGGCTGGCGAGCAGCTCCTCTGGCGTTACTTCGCTGCGGTCGCCGGTGCTTCGGTCCTTGAGTTCGACGACGCCTTTTTCGAGACTCTTGCGACCGATGGCCACGATCTTGGGCATACCCAAAAGATCAGCGTCGGCGAACATCACGCCAGGTGAGGCGTCGCGGTCGTCGTAGAGCACCTTGATGCCGGCTTCGGTCAGCTGGTCATACAGCTTGGCGGTCGCGTCGCGGACTTCTTCGGAGCGGCCGGCACCCAGGCCGAGGAGGTGCACGTCGTAGGGGGCGACCGCCGCGGGCCAGGCGAGGCCGTCGTCGTCGTGATGCAGCTCGGCAATGACTGCAACCATGCGGCTGATACCGATGCCGTAGCAACCCATATACATCTGGCCGAGCTTGCCGTCCTCGTCGGCGAACTCGGCGCCGTCGATTTTCTGGCTGTAGGTGAGGCCGAGTTGGAAGGTGTGGCCCGCTTCCACGGCTTGTTCAAAGGCAAGGGTGCCGGAGCAGTTCGGGCAGGGGTCGCCTTCGGCCACCGATGCCACCGCCACGTACTCGTCGACGGTGAAGTCGCGGTCGAGGGTCACGCCGGTGGCGTGGCGGCCTTGTTCGTTGGCGCCGGTGATCCAGGGACCACCGGTGCGAACCAGCGGGTCGGCGATCACCCGGAACGATTTCGCCTGGGCGTCAGCTGGCCCGATGTAGCCCTTGGCCAGTTCAGGGTGGGCGGCAAAGTCGGCTTCGTCGAAGGCTACGGCGCCGTTGCCGACCCGGCCGACAAGCACCTCGCGGTCGCCGGGGACCAGGGCCAGGATCATGTTGTTGTCAGCGTCTTTGAGGGTGATGCACTTCAGCGTTTGGGCCGCGGTGATGTCGCGACCACGGTCGCGAAACAGCTCGACCAGAGAGTCGATCGTGGGGGTGTCGGGGGTGTCGTGCACCACCATCTCTTCGGAGTCTCCCCCACCGGTCGACGCCGCGTCGGCTGCTTCGCCAGCGATGGCCGCCTCGATGTTGGCTGCGTAGCCGCAGTCGGCGCACTGCACAAAGAAGTCTTCGCCGATGGCACTGGCCACCATGAACTCGTGGTTAACGTCGCCGCCGATGGCGCCGGAGTCGGCCACCACCGGGGTGTAGGTGAGGCCGAGCCGATCGAAGATCTTGCAGTAGGCGTCATACATCACCTTGTAGCTGCGGTTCATCGCCTCGGCGTCGGCGTCGAAGCTGTACGCATCTTTCATGATGAACTCGCGGGTGCGCATCATGCCGAAGCGGGGTCGGGCCTCGTCTCGGAACTTGGTTTGTACCTGGTAGACGTTGAGCGGCAGGTCCCGGTAGCTGTCGACTTCGCCGCCGATGGTGGTGGTGACTACCTCTTCGTGGGTGGGGCCGAGCACAAAGTCGCCGCCCTTGGCAGTGAGGTGCATCAAGATGTCGTCCATGATCGCGTCCCGCCCGGTGGCCTGGAGCAGCTCGATGGGTGCCAGCACCGGCATCAGCATCTCCTGGGCGCCGGCTCGGTCCATTTCCTCACGCACGATGGCGGTGATGTTTTGCACCAGCTTGAAGCCGAGCGGCAGGAACGTATAGACGCCGCTGGAGAGGCGGCGGATGAAGCCGGCACGAACGAGCAGTTGGTGGCTGGCCGCTTCGGCATCCCCGGGTGCTTCCCGAAGGGTGCGGAGCAGAAGACGAGACATGCGCATCCTCCGGAGGTTACCGGTTTCTAGGAGTTTGCTGGCCGCAATATCGGGCTGAAGTCGTCCACTGTGGCGCTTGGCAATAGGCTGTCGCCCGGATCAACCCATTGAACCTGACCGACCCAAGCAACATCCGACGAAAGAGTGTGACCATGTCGACCAACGCCGAAACCGCATTTGAAGCCTTCAAGGCCCTTGAGGGCAAGGACGAGGGTGCTGGCGAGTGGTTCGAAATGACCCAGGAGCGGATCAACACCTTCGCCGACGCCACCATCGATCATCAGTTCATTCATATCGATGTGGAGCGGTCCAAGACCGAGAGCCCGTTCGGCGGCACCATCGCCCACGGGTTCCTGACGCTGTCGATGCTGACCCACCTCATGGCTTCGGTGCCCCAGGACCTGCCACCGCTCGAGGGTCTGCTGATGGGGATCAACTACGGCTTCGACAAGGTGCGTTTCCTTACTCCGGTGCCCGCTGATGCGCGGATCCGGGCCCAGAGCACCATGTCGGCCGCGGTACTCAAGGGAAACAACGTCGACATCACCCGCACCATCACCGTCGAACTTGAAGGCTCGGAGAAGCCGGCGCTGGTGGCCGACTGGATCACCCGCATCGTCTTCGCCTGATCGTTCACGGTCCGAGCCCGCACCTCGGCGCCCACGACCACAACCTAGTGGCCTCCTCGTGACCTCTCCTGGCGCCGGGCTGGCTGACGAACTTGACTCGACCGACTCGGTGGCCGTCGCCATGGTTGATGGGGTGGGCATCGGCCTGGCCCGGGGTGATGACCAGTGGGCCATCCCAACCCAACATCCGGGCGACGTCTTCGGCGAGCTTCATGCCGCGGTCGAGCCCCGATGGGTCTGGTGGGGCCGCGAGACCGCCGCTCGGATCACGGCCGCTCCGGTCGCCATCGATCGCGGCTGGGATGTTATGGCCGTCTTCCGTCTGCTCTTTGGCACCTGGCAGGCCTCGTTGGGCGAGGCGTGGGCCGAGCTGAACGGCTTGCCGCTCGAGACCCTGCCGCGAATGGGCCAGCTCGACCTTCTTGATGGCCCTACCGACGAGGGCAACCCGGACGAACCACTGCTCCCCAGCCGCCATCTTCGCCCGGAGTGGATCGAGGGCGACTACGGGACAAGCGCGGCCCGGCTCTCAAGTTGGGCCGAGTTGGCGCTTCAGGCGATGACGCTGGAGGAGCGGATGTTGGCCGATCGGGCCGACCAGGCCCGGGCGCTGTCGACGGCGCGTTCCGAGTCGGCCGCAGCCCTGCTGTGTGCCGAGATGAGCAGTTCGGGCCTTCCGGTTGACGTCGATGTGGCTCACCAGCTGATTGGTGACGCGGCCGGGCCGCGGCCTACGTCGGTGAGGGACGAAGACCGGATTCGAGGTGAGCGGGACCGGGCCGTGCTGGAGCTGGCGCCGGGCTCAGCGAGCCTGAACCTTCGGAACCCGGCTGACGTGTTGACCCTTCTGCGGCGGGCCGGTTTTGAGCTTCCTGACACCCGGGCGTGGCGGCTGGAGACGCTGCGCCACGAGCCGTTGATCGACGCCCTGCTCACCTGGCGCAAGGCCGAGCGCATCGCCACCACGTTTGGCTATGGCTGGTTGGATACCCATGTGCGGGGCGGCCGGCTACGGGGTGAGTGGGCCAGTTCCGATGGTGCCGCCGGGCGCATGACGGCTTCGGCGGGCCTGCACAACCTGCCTTCGGTGATGCGGCCGATGGTGGCTGCGCCCGAGGGATCGCGGTTTGTGCGGGCCGACCTCGGCCAGATCGAGCCCCGGGTCCTGGCTGCGGTCTCGGGCGACTCTGCGCTGATCGAAGCCACCCGGGGCGACGACCTCTACTCGCCGGTGGCCGAGCGGCTGGGCGTGGAGCGTGACATCGCCAAGGTGGCCGTGCTGGGCGCCATGTATGGCGCCACCACCGGCGAGTCTGCGGGGGCCCTGAGCGGTCTCAAGGCCAACTACCCGGTGGCCATGAAGCATCTGGAGACCGCCGCCGAGATGGGGCGAGCCAGCCAGGACATCTTTACTTCGGGTGGTCGCCGAGTGCGTATGGGGCACAGTCGCGCCGATGGCGATCTTGATGCTGCGGTCGCCGCGGCTGCGGCGCGGGGTCGCTATGCCCGCAATGCCCTGATTCAGGGCGCCGCCGCGGAGTTCTTTAAGGTCTGGGCCATCACCGTGCGTCGGCGGGGTCGCCCGCTCGGTGCCGAGATCGTGCTGTGTCTTCACGATGAACTGTTGGTGTTGTGTCCGGCCGATCAGGCTGAAGCGGCGGCAACGATGGTGGTGGACGCCGTCGTTGAGGCGGCGCACTACTGGTCGCCTCGACCCGACGTTCGGTTCCTCGCCGATGTCAGCATCGTCGACCGATGGTCCGACGCTAAGTAGCCGCGCATCGCCGAGCCGGGACCGGCGCGCCCAACGCAGACCAAGCAGAGACCGGCCCGGTTGGCGAAGCTTGCTACTTCAGGCCCAGGAACCGGCGCACCGGTTCCAGCACCGCATCGTCATCTTTGGGTGAGTGACCTCCGGCCACCCAGGCCTGTTGCACCCGACCTCCGATGGCCCCCGTGTGGTCATCGAACTCGGCCGGCGTGCCAAACGGATCCTTGGTACCCGACACAAACAGGGTCGGCACGTTGATCTGGCCGAAGTGATCAACCCGGAGCTTGTCTGGCTTGCCGGGCGGATGCAGCGGGTAGCTGAGCAGTACCAAAGAGTGGACGGCCAGGCCTTCGGCGTGAGCAACCGAGGTGCTGCGTCCACCGAAGCTTCGACCGCCGATGGCGATCTGGCTCGTCTTCACCTCAAGTCGCTCGGCCAATTGGCCGACCGCAGCCACCACCTTGGCCACTGCTCGGGGCACCGAGGTAGTGGCCAGGGTCAGCCGTTCCACCTCGATCTCCGCCATGCCGGCCTCGAGGGCAACAAGGGTGTGATGGTCGCGATCCGCGCTGGCGCCCGGGGTAAGGATCAGTCCGGCCGGAGGCTGGCGTCGGCCCGCCCGAATCGCCTTGGTGGTCGGCGCAGCAGCCCCAGTCTTTGGTGTCTTGCCCATCGGCGTAACCTACCAACACCCACGCACCTGAAACGGGTGTCAGACACCCGTCACCGGTTGTCTCTTTCGTTTAGACGCCGGTGGGGACGATGATGTCGTCGGCGTCGGTCTCGATGAAGATGCATTCGCCAGGGCACACCTGCACCGACTGCAAAACACCAGCCACGCAGCGCTCCGGAACCCGGGCCAGCGATCGGGCACCGCCGGGATCGTTGAGAATGTCTTCGCCTTCGCGCACGTAGGCGATGCCGTCTTCAAGCATCACAAACACCTCGGGGCTGTGGTCGGTGCACAACCCATCTCCGGTGCAAAGGTCCTGGTCAATCCAAACGCGCAAAGGGGGGTCCAAAGGAAAAGAAGAGCGAGGGGGATTACTCCTGAGTGTAACGACCCCAAACCACCCAAGCCGAACCCCATGAACGATTGTCAGAACTTGTTTCCAACCAGCCCCCGGGGGTAAAGCAAACCACCAGCCCGTTAACCACCGACGGCTGGCCGACGGGCAAAGGCACCCCCGTAGGCGCGAGGGACAGAGCCCCAAAGGCCAGCAAAAAGCTCCGTGCAACGGCCCGCCCGGAGGGCAAATAGCGCTAGATCCCGCGTCCTCGTTTGTTGAGTTCGGCGAGGAT
>CALAML010000264.1 GCA_937925845.1 uncultured Acidimicrobiales bacterium
GCCTATTGGGGGATGGAACTGGCGATCACCATTGATGGTGATCGCCAGGCGGTGATCGAAAGCCGCAACCCCCGACAAACCCGCTTCGAGATCCGTGATCATGAGGGCACGCGCATCGCCTCAGTGGTGCGGCCCAAGGGATGGTTCAGCGACTGGCAGTCGACGGTCGACTCCTACACGATGACCCGCGAACTGGATGTGTCGCCGGCCCTCTCGATACTGATGCTGATGGCACCGATCGCCATCGATGAAGCCCGCTACAGCCTTCGTCGATCCAGAGGCGCACCCGGCGTCACACCTAAGTGGTTTGAGTCGCCTACCGAGAGGTGAGTTCGCCCGGCTCGGGTGAATCGGACCGATTGAAGTAGGTCTGCAGCGTCCGATGCCACTTGTTGGCTGGGATCTCCGGATGTAGAGCCGCCAACCCGGTGCAGAACTTCGAGAGGCGCAATGGCCGTACCCCGTTACTCCACAGCCAACGGTCGAAGGAACTTGGGGTGGTGTCCGACTTGGTTTCACACACCACCTCGCCCAGTGACACCGTTGCTCCATTCGAGGCCATACACGTCAGGCCAAAGTCACACGTCATCCGCGCCCCGGCGACCGGATCCACAAACGTCGACCGCTCGTATCGGGTGGCCAGGGTCGGAACCAGTCCGTCGGCGGCGTCGGATCGACCCACGACATCAACCACAAAGGCCCGGGCCGCTTCGGTCAAACGGTTGGCGTCAGCCGGGTCGTAGTCGATGAAGGTCTTGACCGTTGCCCCGCGTGGTCCCTTGGTCTTGACCTCGAGCTTTGTGAGCCCCGAGTCGACGTAGGTGCGGCTGCGGACCTTGTAGCGCTGACGGCGACGGCGAGCAGTGTCGAGATAGAGAGCAAAGTCCTCGGTGTCGAAGTACATCGACTCGTAGGAGAACCGCCGCCGACCTTCTATCTCCAACACCTGGACCGCGTCGGAGAACTCGGCCACCATCTGCTCGGTTTGGGCCTCGGTGATGATGTACTTGCGGTCGGTTCGAGTCTGCAACTCGGCGACGGCGTTGACCTCCTCCAACGAGATCGGCGCCAAGTCAGTGACGGAACGCAGTCCGCTGGTCATGACTGGTCGAAGGGCGTCCCGGTGCGAGCCAGCGGCGCCGAACCTGTGCTGGCGACAGAGAAGCGGACATCGACCACCGTGGTGTCGTTGACCAGATCGACCCGACGGACCTTCATCCGATGAATGTCGCTGCCCAGCAGCGACTCCAGCCGGGCCCGGAGCGCGGCCTCATCGGTGTAGGCGGTGTCGAGCGTCATCACCTGGGAGCGGGTGTTGCTGAAGAGTCGCGGGTGGCCCCCCACAAACAGAGCAAAAAGAATCGCCACCATCAGAGCGGGGGTGATCCACTCGGGGGTGACCTTCACTCCGGCGACCAGCCCGATGGCGAGGGCGGCGAAGTAGTAGGCCACGTCTTCTTGATCCAGCTCCTGGGAACGGAGCCGGATGATCGACAACACGCCGAAGAGACCGAGGCCCAGACCGGCGGTGATCTCGGCCTCAGCCAGAACGGTGGATACCGAAAAGACCCCAACGTTGACGCCAAGAATGGCGACCACCATGTCTTTGCGGCGGTAGCGGGGGAAGTAGAGCCCGAACACCAGCACCAGCACGGCGATGACATTGCAGGCGATGAGGCCTAATTGAGACATGGGAGGAGGGTTGAGCGACTGAGGATGCCGGGGAGGGGCCCGGGCCAGACCAGAGCGTAGTGCGGTAGGCGTGCCGGTTTCGAACTCATCACGTTGTTCTCGCGGTCTCAAGCGAGTTGCGGAACTCGGCCATCTGGGCCTCCCATTCGACGACCGAGATGGAATCGTCATGGAGTCGGTTGGCTTCCTCGACGGCCGGCCGGATCTGGTCCATCCACTGATCGAGCAGCGGATTCACATTCTCGGCGGCGAGGGGGCCCTCGATCAGATCGGTGCGGGCGGCCTTGAACTCTTCGTCGAAGGAAGCCCAGGCGGCGACCAATGCATCACATGCAGACGAGATTTGGGCCAGGTTGAACGGCCCGTGGGGGAACGGCTCGCAGTCGTTCGACGTCTCGCCCCACTCGTCGGCAAGAGGGGTCACGGGGTTGCCAGGCCCATCGATGTTGTCGAATGCGTTGTCGAGATCCCAGGGAATGAGATGGAGCCGGTTGGCCTCGGTCTCTTCGTAGAAGAAGAAGTTGTGATTCCAGCACGGGGTGCGGAAACAGTAGAAGTGAAACGGCCCATCGTCGTGATGGATGGTGCGATCCACGGCGATGGTGGCCATGAGTTGGTCCAGGTCCATCCACTTCTCGACCACCGCGGGAGCACCTTCGGCGCCGGCGTCGGCGAACTCGGAGGCGAAACTCTGAACCAGCTCGAACGACGGGTCGTCCTTTTCGTTGGTCTTGAGGCCAGCGAAGAGGTCCTCGTCGGTGCGGGGTTCGCCCTCAAAGGTGAGGGGCCAGACCTCTTTGTAGAGGTTGCCCGTGCCGTCATCGAACACTTCGCGGGTAAAGCGACCATCGATCTGTTCGACCAGGGCAAACACCCCGACGAAGTTGCCGTTCACGACCAGCCTGGCGTGGGTGGATCGGGGTGCCGGAACACCCATCTCGCGGAAGAGGTAGTACCCCAGCCGATCATGCATCAGGGTCCGGTCCAGGTTCATGGCGTGAAGCTGGACCTTCTTGAGCCCGTAGAACGTCCGCTCGCTGCCATCGAAGTTGATCTTCACCTTCATCGAGAGCTTGGTGCAGGTCTTGGAGCCAGTCGGGATCAGCGGGTTCGGTCCCGACAGACAGGTGGCGAATGCGCCCACCGAGCCCTTATAGCGGATACCCACGTTCTCGATCGTCTCCCCCTCGAACGTCATGTTCCCCGGCACGTACTGCTCGGCTGTCGGTTCGTCGTCGAGAAAGGCAAGGTCCTCCTCGGAGAGGTTCAGCTCAAAAGTGTGGAGCGCTTCCTGATCGAAGATGTGAGACGAGTCGCCCGACTCCCAGGCAAACTCGCTGGCGTCGGTCGCGGACTCATCCTCGCCGTCACCGCCATCACCCTCACCGCCGTCGCCGTTACTGGGCTCCGATCCCGATGCGTCGTCGCTGCTTACGGGCTGATCATCGGCGTTGGATTGCTCGGTATCTGCGTCCCCATCGGAGTCGCTTTCGCTCGTCTCGTTGGCGGCGAGGGATGAGTCACCGGAGTCGCCAGAATCGGAACAGCCGACAACCACCATGGCCAAAGCAAGAAAAAGGAAGACCATCAGGCGCAGTAGAGAATGCACATTAGAACAGTACCTCTAGTGGCTGGTGAAGACATCTCAACGCCGCTGCTGCTCACACAGGCCCAGTGTGGGCAAGACCAGCTTGAGAATCCGGGGTACGGTGCGACGCTGGACCACCGATGTCCGAGGTGGCGAGACCGCCACGAATCGAATTCGTCCGTGCCGAGTTGGGCCACGGGCCAGGAGAGAGATCCATGAAAGACAGCTTTCCCTTTGTTGAACGCGCCGGCCTCGAAGTGCTCGATGTTGGGCGGGGGTCGTGTCGGCTCAAGATGCCGATCGAGGGCAACGGTAACCACGTGGGCATCATGTACGCGGGAGCACTGTTCACCCTGGCCGAGGTTCCCGGCGGGGTCGTATTCGCCGGCATCGCCGACCTGCAGCGTCACTATCCGATCGTCGGGGAACTGAACATCCGTTTCACCAATCCGGTCACCACCGATGCCTTTGTCACCGCCGCGCTCAGCGACGCCGAGATCGAACGCATCACCAACGATCTTGAGACCACCGGCAAGACAAAGTATGTACTCGAACTTGAGCTCACCGACGAAGCTGGCACCGTCGTAGCTACCACGACAGGCACCTACCTCGGTCGGAGCTTCTGAGCGCGGCTCTGAACAGGTTTGGACAGTACTGTGGGCGGGTGAGCAACCCCACCCTGGCAACGTCAGAAAATACCCGCATCGGCTGGATCGGCACCGGAGTAATGGGAGCCAGCATGTGCGGCCACCTCCTGGCTGCCGGCTACTCGGCAACCGTGTCGACCCGTACCAAAGCCAAGGCCGAACCACTCCTGACGCAGGGCGCAGCCTGGGCCGAGACCCCGGCCGAAGTGGCGGCTGTCAGCGACATCACCTTTGCCATCGTCGGGTTCCCCGAAGACGTTCGCTCGGTGTTCCTCGGCTCCGACGGCGTTCTGGGTTCAGCGGCGCCGGGTTCGGTCATCGTCGATATGACCACCAGCGAACCGGCCCTCGCCGCCGAGATCGCAGTAGCGGCGGCCGAACGGGATGTGAAGAGCCTCGATGCGCCGGTATCGGGCGGGGACGTCGGCGCCCGCAACGGCACCCTGTCGATCATGGTCGGCGGTAACCAGGAAGCGTTTGACGCGGTGAAGCCCTGCTTCGAGCTGATGGGCGCAACCGTGGTGCTTCAGGGCGAAGCGGGCGCGGGGCAGCACACCAAGATGGTCAACCAAACCCTGATCGCGGCCAACATGGTCGCCGTGTGCGAAGCGTTGGTCTATGGCCACAAAGCCGGGCTCGATCTCGAAACGGTGCTGGAGTCCGTGAGTAGCGGCGCGGCCGGAAGCTGGACTCTGTCGAACCTGGTGCCGCGCATGATTGCCGGAGACTCCGACCCGGGCTTCTTTGTCGACCACTTCGTAAAGGACATGGGCATCGCCTTGGCCGAAGCCCGCCGGGCCCAACTCTCTCTACCGGGGCTGGCGCTGGCCCACCAGCTCTACGTGTCGCTGCAAGCCCAGGGTCGGGGCCGCAACGGCACCCAGGCTCTGGTGCACGCCATCGCCGGTCTCTCCGGAGTGGACTGGGACCAACGCTGACCTTCCGATGCTGGGAGACGATTGTTGGTGTGGTGGGCAAGCAAGCACCGCCGCCTCGACCGGGTTGTAGGGTCTTGGTCGATCAGTTGATGGTCAGGTGGAGTTGGGGGCAGCTATGAACCAAACCGGATCTGCGGGTAGTCCCATGCGGCTACTTGTAGTCGGGGCATCGTCGGGGATCGGCGCAGCTGTAGCGAAGGCTGCTGCGGTAGCTGGCAACAACGTTGCGGTGTCGGCTCGACGGGCCGACAAGCTCGACTCGGTGGTGGCCGAGATGGGCAGTGGGTTTGCCATCGTCGGCGACGCCACCGAGCCTGAGGATGCCCGGCGGGTGGTGGCTGAGGCGGCAACTCACCTTGGTGGGCTCGATCTGGTTGTGTACGTAGCTGGCTTTGGTGTGCTGCAACCGCTTGTCGCGACCGACCCCGATACCTGGACTTCGGTGTACAAGGTCAACGTGGTGGGGGCGAACCTGATCGCCGGAGCGGCGATCGAACACCTGGGACCGGACGGAGTGATGGCTTTTGTCTCGTCGCGAACCGTCGAGGACGCAAACGCGCTCTTTGCCTCCTACTCGGCCAGCAAAGCGGCCCTCGATCAATGCATTCGCACCTGGCGCGTAGAGCATCCCGATCGCCGCTTTGTGCGGGTGGTGATGGGCAACTGCCAGCCCACCGAGTTCGTAAACCAGATGGGGATGGATCTCCTCGGCCCGGCCCTCGAAGCATGGGACCGACAGGCGGTGCCCGGCGGCATGATGCACGTCGACGACGTCGGTGCCGCCCTCGTCGAGTCGCTGGCCGTGGCCTTGGCCCACCCGGAGATCGACTGCTCCGAGCTCAAGTTCGATGCTCGGATCCCGCCATCCACCTCGTCGCCACCGCCATCCGGGTAAGGCCCAGTAGCGGCGGCTGACTGGCGTCTAGGTCTCTCGGCTTGAGTCCTTGGCTGCGGCCCCAAAGATGCCCTTGGACATCAGCGAGAGTTCACCGGCCCGGCGGCGCCGGTAGACCTCGGCTCTTGCATCGAGGGCGGCGGCGTCGGTCGGCGCCGCTTGGGCGGCCCACTCCACGAGCTGGCAGGCCAGGCGCAGATCGGCCTCCGGTGCATCGTCCACGGCCAGAGCCACCGCTCGATTCACCAGGGCTTCGACGCCACCAACAAGCGCGGTGACCTCTGCGGCCAGTGCCGAGTCGGCGGGCGGCTTGAGTCGGGCTGGGTTGCCGTCGTACCAACCGCCATAGAGCCGCCACAGGTTGCGCACCACATACTCAGGCTCGTCGTAGGTAGCCCGAAGGTAGGGGAGCGCCATCAACTCCTCCGGCACCCGAACCGTGTGCAGGATCTCGTCCAGGCGGGCCCCGCCGTTCATCATCTCCAGCGTGTCGCGAACCAGACCTTCCAAGGCCGTGGCCGAATTGGTAAGGACCATGGCAACCCGCTCCCGGCCTTCAACCGGCAAACCATGAGCGGGCAGGAGCAGTTCCGGCTCGAGGGCCACCATGCGACGCAACGCCACGGCCCACTCTGCGGCGAAGCGCTGCACCTTCTGCGGGTTCCCCGCGTTGGGGAACACCCACATAAAGAGGTCACCGCAGAGCACCGTCTTGCGCTCCGGAATCCACACCCAACAGTGATCGTCGGTCTCACCGCGATCATGGTGCAGTTCGGCATCGACCCCTCCCAAGTCGAGATGGTGGTTGGTCTCAAAGGTGACGTCGGGCCGAACCCAGTCCGAGAAAAATTCTTGAGTCACCCCGAACTGACGCTGGTTAATCACCGTGTTGTAGCCGTTCGTGAGGTCGTAACGCTCAAACCGAGGGTCGACGTTTTCATGCGCCACCACCCTCGGCGCCGGGTGGCCGTTGGCTTCGGCGTCAGCCAGAAACGCGCCGGCCCCACCGACATGGTCGATATGGCCGTGGGTGTAGACGATGTGGTGGACCGGCTCAGGGCGCCAGGCCTTCAATGCCGCCACCGCGTTCGGCCCCATTGCTGCCAGCGAAGTATCGAAGATGCTCAGGCCAGCCTCGGTAGAAAGAGCCCAGACATGGCTGAAGGAGCGCACCACTCCGATCCCATCGGCGACCTCCTCGAAGCCGCCATCGGTCGGATTCAGCGCCTGTGGACCCGGATACTCGCCGGAGTCGATGATGTGGTTCGCGGTTTGGATCAACGAATCGGACATCGCTGGAGTCTGACAGATCGGAGGCGGTAGCGACGGGTGCCGCGCTCGGCGTCACCGGATTTCCCGGTGGCAGCCTTGGCCCGAATCGAACCAAGTGGAGGTAGCCCGGTAGTGTCACGAGCGACCATGCGTTCCTCCAACCACGTGCAGTTCGAAACCAACATCGATGACATGGACCCCCGCCTCTGGCCCCGGGTGATCGATCGCCTGCTCGCGGCCGGAGCCCAGGACGCCTGGATCACCCCCATCGTGATGAAGAAGGGCCGACCAGCCCACACCCTCTCCGCCTTGTGTGCGCCCGCTCATGCCGACGCCGTGCGGGCCGCCATTTTTTCCGAAACGACCACCCTCGGCCTTAGGGAACTACCGATCACGAAATGGCAGCTCGATCGCCAGGAGGGAGCGGTTTCGGTTGCGGGGCAGACGATCCGAACCAAGCTTGGCTTCGAAGCGCAAGCATCCGAAGGAGCTGACGCCGAGAGCTCGGGCGGCTCGGGCAGCCGGGGCGGCCCAACAAACCTCAGCGTGGAATGGGACGATGTGGCCGCCGCAGCGGATGCCCTGGGCCTGACCGCCAAGCAGGTGCTGGCCGCAGCCAGCGCTGCAGCCTACGAAACTGTCAACGACAAGGGTGCGGAGGCCGAACGATGTTGAGCGACCCTGACCAACCGCAAGCGCCTCCACCGGTGGCGAGCCAGCATCTGACCGACCTGCACGCGGTACTGGCCGACTGTGGCCCGGTGACGGTCGCCTGTAGCGGCGGAATCGACTCGCTGGTACTCGCCACCATCGCCCACCAACGAGACCCGGATTCCACCCGCGTAGCCCACACCGTCACCCCGGCGGTGCCCAGCGATGCCACGGCCAGGGTGATGGCTTTCGCCGAGGCGGCTGGGTGGCAGCTCCAGCTGGTGCGATCCAAGGAGTTCGACGACGAGCGCTACCTCTCGAACCCCACCGACCGGTGCTACTTCTGCAAAACCAACCTGTATGACGCGGTGGCGGAAGTGGCCTCGGCGGGAAGCGCATCGGGTGACTCCGGCGAATCGGGTGCCACGGCTTCAACAGTGATCAGCGGCGCGAACGTTGACGACCTGGGCGAGTACCGACCGGGCCTGATTGCCGCCGACGAGCACCAGGTACGACACCCCTATGTGGAAGCCGGGGTGGCCAAGGCCGGAGTTCGGGCCCTGGCCCGCCACTTCAACCTCGACATCGCCGAGCTTCCCGCCTCCCCGTGTTTGGCCAGCCGCCTCTACACCGGCACCCGCGTTACCGCGACCCGACTACAGGCGGTGGAACTGGGCGAGGCGGTGATGCGGCAGGCCGGCTTCGCCGTCGCCCGGTGTCGCATCCGCGAAGGGGATGCCCTCATCGAAGTGCCCGACGATGTTCGCGACGACGTCACGGGTCATCTGGTCGACCAGGTGGCGGCGGCAATGCGCACCGCCGAACCCTCGCTGGCACAGGTCTCCCTCGACCACCGCCCGTACCGGCCGGGCCAGGCCGTGCTCGCGATCTCATGAGCGGCACGAATTCCGTGGTCTCCCCGCCACGAGGCCCAAGTCGGCTCCGAATCTGATGCACGTCCACGACCACAAACGGCCCGAGCGCATCGGCATGCCCGAAGCGGTGCTCTGCTCGCCCAAAACGCCAGCCCAGATGGAGGTGATTATCGGCGACCTGGTGGCAGCCGGTCAGCCTTCGCTGCTTACCCGCCTCGCCCCCGCGGCCATGGCCCAACTCGCCGGCAAGACCCGCGCCCATCTCGACTACGACGAGGTATCGCACACCGCAACCATCGGCGGCAACCAACCCCGCCGCCCCGGCTCAGTGGCGGTGGCCGCGGCTGGCACCTCCGACCAGCAAGTGGCGGCAGAAGCAGCGCGCACGCTCGAGTTCTCCGGAATCACCGTCGGCCAGTTCCTCGATATCGGGGTGGCCGGCCTCTGGCGCCTCGAAGCCCGGCTGGAGGAGCTACGCCAAGCCGACATCGTCATCGCCGCCGCCGGCATGGATGCGGCCATGGTCTCGGTACTCGGTGGGTTGATAGCGGCGCCGCTCATCGCCGTGCCCACCTCAGTGGGATACGGCGTAGCCACCGGCGGCACCACCGCCCTCCATGCCGCCCTGGCCAGCTGCGCCCAAGGGGTCACCGTGGTCAACATCGACAACGGCTTCGGGGCCGCCTGCGCTGCGGTTCGGATCCTCAACCTGGCCCGCCCGACAACTTCGTGATCGGTTGGTTCGACGGCAGCGCCGGAGCCAGCGGAGACATGATGCTCGGAGCCCTGGCCGGTGCCGGAGTCCCGCTCGAAGCGCTGGCCGAGCCGATCGGACAGCTCGACCTCGGGATCAACCTTCGCCAAGAACCGGTCGAGCGAGGAGGTCTCGCCGCCACCAGGATTCACGTAGACGTGCCCGAGACCCGAACCGTGCGGCACCTGGCCGACGTGCTCGCCCTCTTTTCCCCGCTCGACGCCGCCGTCACTGCATTGGCCAGCGACGTCTTCCAACGCCTGGCCCAGGCCGAAGCCGAAGTGCACAACATGACGCCCGAGGAAGTGCACTTCCACGAAGTCGGAGCCCTCGACTCGATCGCGGACGTAGTCGGTGCTGCTGCCGGGCTGGTCCACCTCGGCCTTGAGTCAGTCAGCGCATCCACCCTCAGCCTTGGTAACGGAACCACCCGAGGAGCCCACGGTCCATTGCCCATCCCGGTCCCCGCAGTGCTCCGGTTGGCTGCAGCTGCCTCGGTGCCGGTCCAGGCCGGACCAGCGCCGTTCGAATCCACTACCCCCACCGGAGCCGCACTCCTCGCCAGCATCGTCGACAAGTGGGAGCCCATGCCGGCGATGACCATCCATGCCATCGGACTCGGCGCAGGAAGCAAAGACTCCGATGTGGTCGCCAACGCCCTACGCCTCGTAGTAGGAGAGCAACTCTAAGCTCGGGCAGTTTTTCTGCGCCCTCTAAGCTCGGGCTTATGTCCCGTACCACCCACCAGGCCCTTGTCGACGAACGCAACGAACACGTTTCGGTCTTTATCAACGGCGAGTTCTTCCCCCGAGCCGAAGCCAAGGTCTCCGTCTTCGACAGCGGCTTCCTCGTCGGCGACGGCATCTGGGAGGGCATCCGACTCCACCACGGGGAGTTTGTGTTTCTTGACCGTCACCTCGACCGGCTCTTCGCCAGTGCCGCCGCGGTCGATCTCGATATCGGCATGTCCCGCAACGAGGTCACTGCGGCACTGCGGGCCACCGTTGATCACAACAACATGACCGACGGGGTTCACCTCCGACTCATGGTGACCAGAGGCGACAAAAAGACGCCCTCGCAACATCCTGCCAACTGTGTCGGTGGACCCAACGTAGTGATCATCGCCGAACACAAACTGGCCGATCCCGAAGTGCGAGACCACGGTATCTCCCTGTTCACCGCCACGGTGCGCCGGCCACCGCCCGACACCCTCGACCAGAAGCTCAACTGCCACTCCAAGCTGCATGAGGTCATCGCCCTGATCCAGGCCAGCCATGCCGGCGCCGACGAGGCCCTGATGCTCGACCCCACCGGCGCAGTGGCAACCTGCAACGCCACCAACTTCTTTGTGGTGCGAAACAACGAGGTGTGGACCTCCACCGGTCAGTACAACCTCAACGGCATCACCAGCGAGATCATCCTGGAAGTGGCCGTCGCAGCTGGGCTCACCACTCGACGTCTGGCCTTCTCACTCACCGACGTCTACAGCGCCGATGAAGCCTTTGTCACCGGTACCTTCGGCGGACTCACCCCGGTCCACACCATCGACGGTCGATCGATCGGCCCGCAGGCTCAAGACAGCGGCGCAGCCGCAGCCGGGCCGATGACCCTTCGACTGCGGGCACTGTACGAAGCGCGCATCGAAGAAGAGCTGCGTTGACCAAAGACAACAACGATCCGCTTCGGATCCAGTGCTGGTCGGGGCCCCGCAACATCTCCACCGCGTTCATGTACGCGTGGGCCCAGCGCGCCGACACCACCGTGTACGACGAACCGATCTACGCCCAGTACCTGGCCCGGTTCGATCGGGGCCACCCTATGACCAGCGAAGTCCTGGCCTCGCAGTCCCACAACATCGACGAGGTCATCAACAACATCATCCTGGGCCCGTGCGCCACACCCGTGTTGTTCATCAAACAAATGGCCCACCACCTACGGGACACCAGAACCGACTTCCTCGCCCACACCAAGAACCTGCTCTTGGTCCGGGACCCACTCGACATGTTGCGGTCACTAAGCCAGCACATGCCGCAGTGCACCATCGACGACACCGGCCTGGTCGAACAGGTTGAGCTGCTCGACGCCATGGTGGCCCAAGGCCAAACCCCAACCGTGATCGACTCACAATGGGTTCTACGCGATCCGGAAAACGCGCTCGCAACGCTTTGCTCCCGACTCGGGATTGCCTTCGATCCAGCCATGCTCACCTGGCCGCCCGGCCCCAAACCCTACGACGGGGTGTGGGCCGACGTCTGGTACCAGCGAGTCCACAGCTCAACCGGCTTCACCGCCCACCAGCCCAACATCAACCCACTTCCCGACATCAACCCACTGCCGCCCCACCTGGAACCAGTCCTCAAAGCAGCCCAACCCCTCTACAACCGCCTCATGCAGCACGCGCTACAAACCCCACCTCCAAGGTGAACAACATTCACCTCGAAGGAAGACCTCGGAGGTGGGACTGGTGGGGTCAACGTTGACAATGTCCGTGTCCGGCGATTGGTGAACGCCATTCACCTCGAAGGTCCACCTCGGAGGTGGATGAGCGGAGCGGTGTTGGCGTTGAAAGCACCTTGAAGGTGAGCGTGATTCACCTCGGAGGTGGGTCACCGGCGCTGCGACTACTGCCTTCAAGGTGAACATCATTCACCTTGAAGGTGAACCTCGAAGATGTTGCTGGTGGGTTAGGCGGTGTTGGTGTTGGCGATGTTGGTTAGGCCGAGTTCGGCGATGGACTTTTCTCGCATCTCGACTTTGCGGATCTTGCCGGTCACCGTCATTGGGAACTCCGACACAAAAGTGACGTATCGGGGCACCTTGAAATGGGCGATTTTGCCGCGGCAGAACTCCTTGAGACCCTCAGCATCGACTTCGGCACCACTGGCCAGCTGCACCCAGGCCATCACTTCTTCGCCATAGCGCTCATCGGGCACGCCGATCACCTGGGCGTCAGCCACCGCCGGATGGGTGTAGAGAAACTCCTCGATCTCGCGGGGATAAATGTTCTCGCCACCCCGGATGATCATGTCCTTGATGCGGCCCACGATGTTCACGTACCCATCGGCATCCATCGTGGCCAGGTCGCCGGAATGCATCCAGCCATCAGCATCAATGGCCTCGGCCGTCTTCTCGGGGTCGTTCCAGTATCCGCTCATCACGTGGAAGCCCCGGGTGCAGTACTCACCCTCCTCACCCCTTTCCACCGTGTCGCCGGTCTCGGGGTCAACGATCTTGGACTCGACGTGGGGCAACACCCGCCCGACGGTGGTGACCCGATGCTCGACCGAATCGGTGGTCGATGTTTGGGTCGATACCGGAGACGTTTCGGTCATCCCGTAGGCGATGGTGACCTCGCTCATGTTCATCTTGTCGATGACCTGACGCATCACCTCGATAGGACACGGCGAGCCGGCCATGATGCCGGTCCGCAACGACGAAAGATCAAAGCGGTCGAGCTCCTCGTGGCCAAGCTCGGCCACAAACATCGTCGGCACTCCATAGAGCGAAGTGCACCGTTCGTCTTCCACCGCTTGCAGCACCGCAGTCGGATCGAACGTGGGGCAGGGAAGCACCATGGTGGCCCCAAAGACCGAGCAGGCCAGGTTGCCCATCACCATGCCGAAGCAGTGGTAGAGCGGCACCGGGATGCAGACCCGATCGGCGTCGGAGTAGTCGCAGGCCCGGCCCACCAGCAGGGCATCGTTCAGAATGCTGCGATGGGTAAGCGTGGCACCCTTGGGGAACCCGGTGGTGCCCGACGTGTACTGGATGTTGATTGGATCGCGGGCGTCGAGCGATGCCGCTCGCTCAGCCAACTCCTGATCCGAAACCGACTCACCGGCAGTCACCAGCTCAGCCCAGTCATCGGTGTCGAAGTACACCACCGACTCGAGCTCATCGAGGTTCGACGCAACCTCTTCAACCATGTCGCGATAGGCCGAAGTGAGGTATTCGGTACACGTCACCAGCATGCGACAGCCCGACTGCTTCAGCGCGTACTCAAGTTCGGATGTGCGATAAGCCGGGTTGATATTCACCTGAATGGCGCCGATGCGAGCGGTGGCGTACTGGATGTAGATCCATTCGGCGAAGTTTGGGCTCCACATCCCCACCCGGTCACCGGCGGAAATGCCGCGTGCCATCAGGCCCTTGGCCACCTGGTCGACGGTCGCGGCAAACTCCGACCAGGTCTGGCGGATGTTTTGGTGGGTCACCACCAAGGCCTCATGATCTGGGAGCCGAGCGGCGGTAGCGACGAGGTTGTCGCCGATCGTCTCCTCGAGCAGGGCAACGTCGGTCGAACCGATATCGATCGCAGTGGTCATGATTCCCCGATCATCAAGCAAGGGCCCACCCCGGACCCGATAGCTCCACCTTAGGCGGCCGAGACGGTAGGAGGGTTCGGCGTTGGTTGTCTCCGACCCCTCGTTCGTGGAGCAACTCTGGTACCCAAGGGACGTGAGCGCCAGCAGGTCCAACGTGCCAACCGAACCGCCGACGGAGCCCCGACCACCGGGACTCCTCGGACGCCTGGGCGAAGTTCGAGCTGCCCGAGAACCACTGCGCTTACTGTTGCGCACTCCCAAGCTCCGTTGGAAAACCAACAACCCCACCACGGTGATTGTGGTCCCTGGCTTTCGGAGCAACGACCTGGCCACCCTACCGATCCGGTCCTATCTGAGCCGGATCGGCCACGATGCGCGGGGCTGGGAACTCGGTGTAGTCGGTAAGGACTTGCTCGCGTGCCGGGATTCCTTCATCGAAGTGGTCGAGCGCGTGGTTACCGAGGTCGGCAGACCGGTGGCGCTGGTCGGGTGGAGCCTCGGCGGGGTGGTGGCCCGCGAGACGGCTCGAGAACGACCGGACCTGGTGTCTCAGGTGATCACCTATGGTTCCCCCTTCAGCGGACCCCGCTTCACCGGAGCGGCTTCGGTGTTCGAGTCGGAGGAGATCGACGAGATCGAGGACCTGATAGCTGATGCCGAGTCCCGGCCGCTGACACGACCAATCACCGCCATCTACAGCCGACGCGACGGCATCGTCGACTGGCGCACCGCGCTCGACACCCGATCGGACCAGGCTGAGAATCTCGAGGTGTCGAGCAGCCACATTGGCCTGGGCCAGGACCCGGATGTGTGGGAGATCGTGGCGCGCAAGCTCGAAACGTTCGACCTCGAAGCTTGACGTCGAACATCATCGCTCGAACCCGGATCCGGCGAAGCCGTTAAGGTTGGCCACTGGTGAACAGCACGCCGTTGCGTGCTGTCGATGAGGAGGAGCACCATGGCTGTCGAGGACCCGAACGACGAGATCGTCACCGTGTTGCTACCCGAGGACGAGTTCCCTCACGAACCCGACGAAGCCACGAACTACAACGAATCGATGTACCTCAACGCCTTTGATCTTGAGGCCGAGGTCGGGGGATGGTTCCGGCTCGGCAACCGGGTCAACGAGGGCTACGCCGAAATGTCGGTGTGTATCTACCTGCCCGATGGTCGAGTCGGCTTCATGTTCGACCGGCCTAAGATCACCACCAACGCGGAGATGAACGCCGGCGGGTTGCGCATCGACGTACACGAACCGTTCAAGCATCTGTCGGTCCACTACGAGGGCAAAGTCTGTCTGCTCAACAACCCGGGCGACATGGCCGACCCCCGCACCGCGTTCCGGGAAAACCCGATGGTGCCCACGACCGTCGACATCGACTGGCACGGGGTGTCGCCGATGTACGGCGGCAAGCCCCAATACGCCGATGGCCGGGAGCTGGTGCAGGACGCATCCAAGAGTTTCGCCAAGGCCCACTACGAACAACACTGCCGGGCCACCGGCACCATGACTATCGGCGACGAAGCCATCGCCATCGACGGGTTCGGCCTTCGCGACAAGTCGTGGGGTGCCCGTTACTGGCAGGCCATCGCCTGGTACCGCTGGCTGCCGATCGTGTTCGGCGACGACTTCGCCATGATGGTTTCCATCGTTTCCGGTAGTGCCGACAAGCCCGGCCGCCCGGGAGGCATGGTTTTGGAAGGCGATGAATACCACCTGATTACCGACTGCACCGTCGACGCCGACTGGAATGTCCGGGGTGAACAAACGGCGATGAAGGTCTGGGCCAAGACCGACCAGCGGGAGTATGACGTGACCGGAGAAGTCATCTCGATGATCCCGCTCCGGAACCGGCGTAAAACCCCCGACGGCGAAGCGCTACACACCCGTATCACCGAAGCCATGACCCGCTACGAGTGTGACGGCCGCAAGGGCATCGGCATGAGCGAGTTCCTCGACCAGGTCGTGGATGGCTGGCCCATCGGCGTGCCGCGGTCAGAGTAGCTTCTCGAGGCTCCAGCCCGCCCGCAACGTTTGCGTCAAGCTTCGCCTCTTAGCCTGCGACAGGCATCATCAGCTTGCAAAGCCCTCAAGTCGGAAATCACACACGGCGTTGCCGTCATCCTCGACGGTGAAGATGTCGAACCCAATGTTGTCGGCCGGTAGCTCGCCGAGCAGTTCGCCGCTGAGGCTTTGACCCCTCAGCCCGCCCCTGTTGGCGCCCTGGGTTCGGGTGACACTCCAGCGTCTGAAGGAACCCAGGCTTTCGTTTGCGTCCCGCAGTTCGACAACATCGCGGCGGGCGCTGCACTCCTGTGTGGAATCACCCTGGATGGGTGAGGCCGTGAGTTCGAGGGCGTCCTCGTACCGGCTGTCGATCAGCGCACTGGCGAAGGCCTGGGCCTTGTCGTCCTTAGCGTTGTCGTTGGAGAACAGAACGAAGAGCAAGACGCCAACAACCACGACCGCCAGCATCACCACCGCCGCGAGCCACGCTAAGCGGGAGCCAAAACTCCGCTTCGGTTCAACAAAGTCGGCTGGGACGTGACTCGGGTAGTACTGCTCGTGAGGCTGCATCGAATGCGGTTCTGGTGGGGAAGCCCACTGCTTATCACAAGTCAGTAGTTACCCGGTGTCCCGCCCCAGCCGCAACACGGCTGGCGAAACACCGCCGGCACGGGCACATAGCAATATCCTGTGGTTCTGCCCGCGACACCGGTTGCGGCGGGAGGGAGCAACACACGATGTACCCGGGCCACTACGCCAAGGAAACTCCGGATAAGCCAGCCATCATCATGGCCGGGAGCGGGCAGACCGTTACCTATGCCGAGCTCGACGCCGGCTCGAATCGGCTGGCCCAGTACTTCTGGAGTCTCGGGCTGCGCCCCGGCGACCACGTCGCCATCTTCGCCGAGAACCATCCCCGCTACTTCGAAGTGTTCTGGGCCGCCCTGCGCTCCGGGCTCTACCTCACCGCCATCAATCGCTACTTGGCCGCCGATGAGGCGGCGCACCTGGTCAACGACAGCGGTTCGACGGTGTTGGTGACCACCGCGGCGATGGAGATGACGGCGACAAAGATGGCGGAGCTGATCCCGAACTGTCCCAACCGGCTGATGCTCGACGGCATCGCGCCCGGCTATGAGTCCTACGAGGAAGCCATCGCCCCCATGCCGGCGGAACCGCTGGCCGAAGAGCCGGCCGGTGACGTCATGCTGTACTCGTCCGGCACCACCGGTCAGCCCAAAGGAATTCGTCGACCTCTCAGCGGGCTCATGATCGACGACCCCAACCGCGTGGGCATCTCCTCGCTCGAGCGATTCCTTCTCGGTATGGACGAGAACTCGATGTACCTGTCGCCAGCGCCGCTTTACCATTCGGCCCCGCTCCAGTGGGGTGGTGGAGTGCACGAAATCGGCGGAACGCTCGTGGTGATGGAACGCTTCGACCCCGCCAAGTACCTCGAGTACATCGAGCAGTACGCCATCACCGACAGCCAGGTGGTACCCACGATGTTTGTGCGGCTGCTGAAGCTGCCCGACGAGGTTCGCGACCAGTTCGATCTCAGCTCACTCAAGATGGTGGTGCACGCCGCCGCTCCATGCCCGATCCCGGTCAAGGAGCAGATGATCGACTGGTGGGGTCCGGTGGTCAAGGAGTACTACGCCGGGACCGAAGGAAACGGCCTGTGCTTCATCGACAGCGAGCAGTGGATCGAGCACAAAGGGTCGGTAGGTAAGGCCATCATCGGCACGCCCCACATCTGCGACGACGACGGAAACGAACTGCCGGTTGGTGAACCCGGCCTGATCTACTTCGAACAGGACTCCACCCCCTTCGAGTACCACGGCGATCCGGAAAAGACAGCCGAGTCCCGCCACCCTCAACACCCCAACTGGTCCAAGCTTGGCGACATCGGCTACCTCGACGAGGAGGGTTACCTCTACCTCACCGACCGCTCGGCGTTCATGATCATTAGTGGGGGAGTGAACATCTACCCTCAGGAGATCGAGGGCTGCTTCACCCTGCACCCGAAGGTGGCCGACATCGCCGTGTTCGGCCTACCCGACCCCGATATGGGCGAGTACGTCCACGCGGTGATCCAACCCGAAGTTGGGATTGAAGCCGATGACGCTCTGGCCGAGGAACTGCGGGAGTTCGCTCGAGGTGAGATCGCCAACTACAAAGTGCCCCGGGTCATTGACTTCCGCGACGAGCTGCCCCGA
>CALAML010000265.1 GCA_937925845.1 uncultured Acidimicrobiales bacterium
GTGGTCGCCTCGCCGGATCGAGTCGCAGCGGTCAAGCTTGGCGAAGGCTGCGGCGTAGCGGTGGGCGATGAACTCCTCGCCGGCCCGGTTTGGGTGGGGCGGGTCGTCGAGCGGGGCCAGTTTGGCCAGGTTCCAGCCGGTGGCCTGGTCGACAACCACGACGGGAGATCGGGCGGTGTGGACCCGGCGGGCCATGCGGCCGATGCCATTGCCGAACTGCTGGGTTTGGATTCGGTAGATGGCGCCGGGAGCGGCGATTCGGGTGACGAGAATAGCCACGTTCGGGTTTGCGGCCCGGGCTCTGCGGATCAGGGTTTCGACCTGGGTGACCGCGGCGGTGAGCGACCGACCCTGGGTGATGTCGTTGACCCCAACGTGAACGATGACCACTTCAGGACGAAAGAGCGGAAGCCATGGGGACGTCTCACGCAGCGCCATTTGGCTGGTGCGGCCGCCCCATGCTGAATGGTCGTGGTCCATACCGGGACGGATTCCTGCGGCGCTCACGACGTCGCGTAACACGTTGTTGGGGCCTACCAGGTCGATGGCGCAGCCGCTCTGTCGAACCCGTTTCTGAAAGCCGTAGCGCCACGATGGTCGCTCCAGAGCGCCCTGGGTGACCGAGTCGCCTACCGCCATCACCCGCAGTCGGGTTCCGGTACCAACCTGGGCATCGGCCGGGCTAGGTGCGACCGGTCCGAGGGCCAGCAGGGAAAGTACCAGTAGGCAAATGGCGACGACGGTGATGTGGCGCGACAGGGCGGATCGAGCGAGTTTGGGGGAAGTACTCACGTGTTTATCCTGACACAGCGCCAACGCTGCGTCACTGCACCGATGTGCCTGCGGAGGTTTGGGTTTGGTGTGTGCCTAATCGATTGTTGGCAGCGGCGGCAGCCTGCGCGCCAGCAGTGCCTCGAAGCGGCTGGTGAGTTGGTCGGCGTAGCTGGGCCTGGTGGGGATAAGAAAGTCACCGTTGCGCACTGCTTCGAGTACGGGGTCGACGGCCGCTTCCGGTGCCATGCCGCTGCTGGTCATCGCGGCCAGGCCCGTCGCAGTGGCTGCCGCGTCTTCGGTGGTGTCCACGCCGTAGCGATCGGGTCGCACCTTGGCGGTGGCCGCAATGTTGGTGTCGAAGGCACTGGGGGTGAGCACCGATGCGCCGATCTTGGAGCCAGCGAGGGCCAGATCGTGGGCCAGGACTTCACCCACCGACATCGCCGCCGCCTTGGCCACGGTGTAGGGCGCAGTGAGTGGAGCGCTGATAAAAGCGGCGACCGATGCGGTGATCACCACGTGGCCGTCAGTGTCCTGGGCCATCATCCGGGGCACGAAGCTGTTGATGCAGTGGATCGGCCCAAAGACGTTGACGTCCATGCACCAGCGCCAGTCATCGAGGCTCCGCTCCCAGGTGATGCCGCCCTGAAACACCCCGGCATTGGCGCACAACAAGTCGACCTGGCCGAAGGCGTTCCAAGAAGCCTCGGCGAGAGCGTCGACTGAGGCCGGGTCGGCAACGTCGCTAGTTGCCGCCGTGGCTCGCCCTCCAGCCTCCGTGATTCGGTCGACGATCAGCCCCGCTTTGGCGGAGTCGATGTCGGCCACCACTACGGCCATGCCTTCGGCGGCGCAGCCCGCGGCGAGGGCCGCGCCGATGCCGCTACCGCCTCCGGTGATTACCGCCACCTTGTTTGCCAGTTCCGTCAGCACCGGTCACTCCCGTCGATGTTTGCTCGCACCCTCCACTCTCGCACGGTGCTGGCACCGGGTGCGGTGGCGTTCAGCTTGCTGGGCTCTGAAGGCGGTGGTCGGGTGCAGGCCGGGGCCGGTGGCGCTACGCGTCGAGGGGCCAGACTTTGGTTTCTGGGCGGAACTGACTCCAGGCGAACCAGAAGGCCTCGTGGCCTTCGATCTCGTTGCCGGAGGCATCAACAGCCCGGACTCCGGAGCCGTCAAGTTGAAGCTCGACTTCATCGAAGATCACTGTCTCGCCATCCAGGAGCGCCTGACGGGCAGCGCCGACGTGAAAGGCAACGGGCAGTCCACTGGCGCCGGTAACGCCGAGGACCGATTCCTGCACCGGCAGGCGGGGGTCGACGTCGCCGATGGGGAAGATGGGGCCGTTGTCATCGCGGCCGCCGAGCGGATCGGCCTCGTAGCTGCGACCGATGCCGCCATCTTCGGCGATGATGGTGGTGTCGGGGTGCTCGGCCCGCCAGTCGGCCCAGGTGGAGCGAACTACGGAGACCTGGTTAAAGGTGACTCCGGCTTCGGCGAGTGGTCCGGAGGTGGCGTTGCCCAGGAACGTGTCCACAAAAGATCCGGTGTTGAGTTCGTACATCATTTTGTTTGAACGAATCAGGAACCCGGAGGTGCGCAGGACCGGTTCCTCGAAGTCGTCACCAAGTTCATCGGTGAGATAGGCCTGCGCCGAACCACAGAGAGTGCAGTAGGGGATGGCGATGCGTCGGCCGCCGAGAGTGTCGTTGACCATCTCGTGGACTTCCATCTGGTTCTTGGGGTAGGCCCGGGCCTCGCCGTTGATCACCACGCCGAACACGATGGCGTCGTCGGGGTACCAGTCGCCTCCCTCGGCCGGAGTGACGGCTGGATCATCGAGAGCGGGGATACAGCCACGCGCACAGCCACTTTCGGTGCCGAGCGGCCGGTCGTCGATAAATACGCCTCCCCAGCTCACATGACGGAGGTCGATGTTGTCTTCGCTGCCGTCGAAGAGTGGCTGCCAGCGTTCATCGATAGCGCCAAAGAACCTTGCTTTCCATGCGGGGTAGTCGTCGTGGGCCGGCTGGTCCCAGGCGATCAGGCTGTTGACCGAATTACCCCACGGGGAGAGGCCCCCGCTGAAGTCGGTGCCGGTGATTTCCGACATGGCCTGCACCACACTCGTGCCCACGTCGGATCCTTGGGTGAAGCGGAGGACGTCGGACAGAGCCCAGGCGAAGCGGGGATCCTGGGTTGCCTCAACTGTGGCGAGGGCGTCGGTGATTCGTGCCGCCTGGGTCGCGTTGTCCGCTTCCGGGTCGCGGAGCGTAAAGACGATCTGGTCGAGGGCTTCGGCTGCGGCGACGTCGGTTGGCCCGTCGGGCAGTTCCGGGGCTGGTCCGAACTCGCGGGCTTCGCCGGCGACAACTTCGGCCTCGGACGGGTCGGGGTTGAGGCCGGGGGAGTCTGCGGGATCAGGAGCAGAGTCGGAATCGGAATCGGTGTTGTCGTCGGTGGCCTCGTTGTCATCCTCGGCCATTGCCTCGTCGGCCGCTGGAGTCTCCTCGTCACCCGATGCGCTGTCATTGCTGCTCGAGCAGCTCGCAGCGACGAGCCCGAGGGCCAGTGCGAGTGTGGGGAGGGGACCAACACGACGGATCAGGGCAGTCATGTCTACATACAACCATCGCCCGATTGAATCCTTCCGCTGCGGGCGCCCTGGGCGGAAGAGTTCACCAGTTGTTTTGGCCTTTGATAGCAAAAAAGGCGCCGCTCTGCGCCGATTCGATGGAGTCGGTACCAGTGGCGCCCGCAGCGGTGAGGCCGGACTTATCGGTGCGGTTTGCGGCCAGGCCTGGCTGGGTGCGCATGCTCGCCAACCAGGCAGGGAGCAGGTAGACAGACTCCTCGCTAGTCTGCGAGAACATCAAATACCGAAAGCGAGCACCTCATGGCAGAGATCACCCTGGGCGGGGACCCGATTCAGACGAGTGGCGAAGTTCCGGCGAGCGGAGCGGCGGCCCCGGACTTCACCCTGACCGCTGGCGACCTTTCGTCGGTGTCCAAGGCCGATTTTTCCGGCCAGAACGTGGTTCTCAACATTTTCCCGAGTGTCGATACCCCAACCTGTGCCAACAGCGTCCGTGCCTTCAACGAGCGGGCTGCGGCCATCGACAACACCACGGTGCTGTGTGTGTCGGCCGACCTTCCCTTCGCTCAGGGTCGCTTCTGCGGCGCTGAGGGTCTGGAGAACGTCAAGACGGCCTCGACCTTCAAGAATCCCGAGTTTCTGGAGAACTTCGGTGTGGCTATGAGCGACGGCAAGCTTGCTGGTTTGTGCGCCCGGGCCGTTGTGGTGATGAATGGCGACGGCGAGGTGGTCCACTCCGAGCTGGTCTCCGAGATCGCCAATGAGCCGGACTACGACGCCGCGATCAACGCGTGCAGCGTCTGATCACGCTGGGCGTTAGCTAGACGAAAAAGTGTTGCCAGTGGCCGGGGTTCGACCCCGGCCACTGTCGCGTTCGGTGACGCAGACCGACATATCGGCGCGGATCGGACCGGGGCTGGTGGGAGGATGCGAGCGGAAGATTTCGGGGATCCACTGGGTTGGTCGGCTGTGGCTCCGCGCACAACTGCTTCTCCGGCGTTTCCGTCGATGTCCCCTCGGGTCGTGGCCCTTCGTCGGGTTGTGATCTCGGCGCTGGTGTTGGTCGTCGGGATGGCGGTGGCATCGGGATGCGGTACCTCTCAGGATTCGCCAACCGGTTCCGAGTCGGCTTCGGTCCCGTCGGAAGATTCCGAAGCGACCACGACCGAGGTGTCGACAGCTCAATCCGAATCTGGAGCAGGATCGGATTCGGAGTCCGAACAGGACGAGATCGCCCGCACCATCGACTCCTACCGTGACTTCAACGAGCGGCAAGCTCGGCTGCGGGCCAACGAGCCCCGCGATGTGCCGAACTCGGCGTTGGCTCCTCGGCACCTCAACGTGGAGGCCTTTCCGGTGTCGCTGGTCGACCGCAACCTGATCGTGAACGGCGGTCCTCCCCCCGATGGGATCGCGCCCATCGATGAGCCGAACTACGAAGCGGTGGCCGATGTCGACTGGCTGGATCCTGACGAGGCGGTGCTGACGCTGATCGATGGCGATGAGGCTCAGGCCTATCCGATTCGGATCGTGATGTGGCATGAGATTGTGAACACCGCGATCGGTGATGATCCGGTGGTCGTCACCTACTGTCCGTTGTGTAGCACCGGGGTGGCGTTCGATCGGGTCGTGGATGGTGAGCTCTTCGACTTCGGGACATCAGGGTCGCTGTATCAGTCGAACCTGGTGATGTATGACCGTCAGACCGAGTCGCTGTGGACTCAGTTTGATGGGGTGGCGGTGGTTGGAGATCGGGTGGAAACCCAACTGCCGTTTCGTCCGGTGGCCACGGTGTCGTGGGCGGAGTTCGCCGCCGCTCACCCCGACGGTCAGGTGTTGTCACTCGATACCGGTTTCGATCGGCCCTACGGCCGCAACCTCTACGCCAGTTACGAGGACCGCGACGCTCCCCTCGGTGGCTATTTCTCTGGCGACGCTGATCCAACCCTGCCGGCCTACGAGCGTGTGATTGGGTTCAGTACCGAATCGGGCGCCACCGCGGTTCCCGCCGAAGCGTTAGCCGGAGTTGGCATCACCACGGTTGAAGATGTGGTGGTGTGGCACGTTGACGGGATGACGTCGCCGTTGTCCGGGGCCGACGTGGCCGGGGGAGAGGTGATCGGTTCAACCGGTGCGTTCGTGTCGGCGGTTGATGGTGTTGCCACCAACTTCAGCGCCAACGGCGATGGCACGTTTGTTGATGCCGCCACCGGGTCAACGTGGAACGGCTTGGGTCAGGCGGTTGCTGGCCCGGCTATCGGTCAGCGCCTCGAGCGGGTCGGCCATATCGACGCCTTCTGGTTCAGCTGGGCCACCTTCCAGCCCGATACTGCTGTGCACCTTCCCGGTTAACACCGCGCCCCGCTCGTCAACGACTGCGCCGGGTGGCGCAGTTCCATCAGGTGGGTCGCCTCGAGTGGTCCTATCCGGGGTAGGTCCCGTATCGAGGTTCCCGGCTGGTGGTCCGCTTGGCTCAGCTGAGGTTGTCGCGCCGGAACTCCACGAGGAAGTGGTTGGCGGCCTCAACGTCGGGTTCGACCGGCAACGCAGAGTCGATGGCGTCGAGCTGAGCCAGGCGCTCTTCGAAGTGTTGTTGAAACGCCGCCGGGTCGGTCTCGGCCAGCTCGCCGACGGCAAAGAGCTTGTCGCGGTGGTCAGACACGTCCACGGTCATGGTGCCGGTGCTGAGGAGTTGCTCGGCCTGGAGCATCAGGCGGAAGCAGTGGCGACCGTGTTTGGCGGTGCGCTTGGCCAGATCGGAGTTAAAACCAACGCGACCCTCGTCGGTCCGCTTGGAGAGTTTCTTGGCTTGGGCCATGGCGTAGCCGGCGTAGGAGGCGCGCACGGTGCGCTGGCCGAGGAGCGATGATCGCATGGCCACGAGCGGTTCGAAGCGGGGGTCGAGGTGTTCGTAGTGTTCGAGGTAGAGCAGCTCGGTCACCGTGGGGTTGCCCTTCAGCACCAGGCTCAGGAACTTACCGATCTCATGGAGTTGGATGTCGTCGGGCTCGTTGGCCACCCTCGACGCGTTGCCCTGGACAAACCCGAGGCCGAGAACGGTCTCGGTGGGGACGCTGTAGACGCCGAGCCGGTCGACGTCAGATGCGTCATGAGCCAGCCCGTAGGCGGTGGAGCCCGTGACGCCGAGCGCGAGCAGCTGTTCGCCGGCGGCGAGTTCGATGGCTTCGGGGTAGGTGCGATCGCTCATGATGGGTTAAGTGTGCCGGGCTGACGGAGTGGGTGGCAGACGTGATAGAGGGCTGACGCGGTGGAGGGCGAGGCATATCCGGCCTCGCCCCCCGTGGTGTCGCTTTCTTGAAGAGCACCCGGTGTTGCGAATTCGACGACTTAGGTTGCTGTGGGACCGTGTCCTGCCTTTGGACCATTCCGCCTCTCAACCGCCAGCGGGGTGGGCTGGAAGTTCAGAGGAGGAAACCGGACTCGAACCGGTATCTCGATCTCGCGATGACGTCGACTTCGCGTGAGGGATAACGACGGAGTTCAGATTTGAGTGAGAGTTTCATCGTTAGGGTGCCGTCCCTCTACCAGTTGGGGCAGTTGGCCGTGTCCTTGGTGACGGTGAGGTCGATGAGTTCGGTGAGGGCGTCGATGACGTTCTTCACTTCTTCGTCGACTCGGGTCTGGACCCGGTTGTCTTCACCGGGCAGCGTTTCGCCGTCGTCATCACGGGGCTGGTAGCTGCGGGAGATGCCCTGGAACGGTCCCGACGCGCCCTTCTGGAACAGCTGATGGGCGGCCGTCATGACCTTTTCTCGTTTGGCTTTCAGGCCCTTCTCAAGGGCGAGGATCTGGTGGAGCTTCGTCATGGTCGGACCTCCATCTTTCGCTATGTTGTCCAGGGGTATCTGTGTTGGCGGTCCGCCGCTGTTGCGACGGGCCGTTTCGACGACAGTACAAACCCTGAGCCCGACTAGGAATCGAATTTCGGCGCCGGGCGCGCGGTTGGGGACGCGTGAGCTTGACAGAAGAGTGAGGTGCCCGGATCGCCTGCGACTTCGCCGAGCTGGGTTGGCTGGGGCAGACTGCGGCGGTGACGCTTCGGGTGATGACGTGGAACTTGTGGTGGCACTTCGGGCCTTGGGCGCAGCGCCAACCGGCGATCGAAGCGGTGCTGCGAGCCGTCGATCCCGATGTGGTGCTGCTACAGGAGGTGTGGTCGGACGAGAGCAACGACCAGGCGGTTGATCTGGGTGCGGCGCTTGATCTTCATGTGGCTCGCACCGATCCGGTGTTTTGGAACGGGGCCAGCTTCGGCAACGCAGTTCTCTCCCGTTGGCCGCTGGAGCGCATCGCCGACGAACAACTCCCGAACGTCAACGGGGAGCCCGGTCATCGAAGGGTCGTGGCGGCTCGAGTCGACACTCCGTTTGGCTTGTGGCCGGTGGCATCGACCCATCTCGACTTCCGCGCTGATGGATCGGAGGTGCGCCAGCGACAGTGTCGTCAGCTCATGGAGTTGGCCAAGCAGTGGCGGGGCGACCCCGAAACCGACCTGCCGTTGGTGCTCGGCGGCGACCTCAACGCGGTGCCGGATTCTGACGAGGTGCGAATGTTGACCGGACGGAGACCGGGAGTGGACGACATCGTGTTCTCTGACGCGTGGGAACAGGCCGGCGAAGGTCGGGGCGATACCTGGAGGCGCGACAACCCATACAGCGCCGAGAGTGCCTGGCCCAACCGGCGCATCGACTACCTCTTGGTCTCCTGGCCGCGCCCGAAGCCGGTGGGCAACCCGGCCCAAGCCTGGATCGTGGCCGATGGTCCCACCGAGGTGGAGGGGGCGGAGTCGATCTGGGCCAGCGACCACGCTGCGGTAGTGGCCGAACTTCGCACCAGTTGAGCCGGAATCTTTGTGGTCGCCATACGGTTTCAGACTGCGATTCCGTGTGTGTCCGCTACCCCCGAATGCGGAGTGTTTACCAAAGATGAGAGTTCGATTGCCGGCTGTGGTGGCAGCATTTCTGATGGTTGTTGCTGCTTGTGGTTCGGGTGGCGTCGACGAGTCGAGGCCGCAAGAACCAACTGGCGCGGTTGATGGTGAGGCTGCTTCTACCGCAGAAGTGGAGAACGGTTCGGCGTCCGAGCCTTCGGAACCCGTCGAGCCGCCTGCTGTCGCCGAGGCGGTGGCCGCCAACCAGTGTCTGAGCGCACCGAGCCAGAGCCGCGTAGATATCCGCTCCGACGGCAACCGAGTCAGCGATCTCAGCATCGATCTGGCCAATGCCACGGCCGTCGATGTTGAGCTACCCGCCGACCCCACTTGGATCATCAGCGATGTGGGCGAGGGTCGCGGTTGGTACGTGGTACTTGATGACGGCTCGGCGGTGCGCATCGACGATGCGGGGCAGGTCAGCGCCGCCGAGGCACCTCCAGCTACGCCACCGGTGATCGCCTCCGACGGGTCGTTCGTGTCTCCGTTCGAAAAGCACGACTGGTTTGGCGACCCGCTTACCGATGGCCGGGTGGTTGAGGCTGATGGCTTGGTGGTGGCGCTGGCGAGCCCAACCGATCGGTTGGCCCACGGGGTGCTTGGCGATGCCATTGAGGCGTCGGCCATCGAGTGGATCGACTCCTGCACCGAGACCAGCGGCCGCATCGAGATTCCGGAGCCGGATGTGGTCGAAGGCACGGCGCCGCTCATCGCCGACATCGACGACGATGACGAACCCGAGATCCTGGTCACTCTCTCGAACAGCAGTGTCGGTGCCCGGCTCGCCGCCTTTGAACTCGACGGATCGCTTCTCGCGGAGTCGCTGCCGATCGGCACCGGGAACCGTTGGCGCAACCAACTGGCGGTCGGCCCGTTTGGCCCGGGCGGAGAGACCGAGGTGATCGACGTGCGTACGCCCCACATCGGCGGCACCGTGCAAGCGTTCCAGTTGGTTGATGGCGCGCTGGAGCGGGTGGCGGCGTCGCAGGACCGCTACACCAGCCATGTGATTCGTTCCCGCAACCTCGATATGGGGATCGCCCTCGACGCCAACGTTGATGGTCGCCTCGATGTGGTGGTGGCCACCGCCGATCGAAACAATCTGGTCGGCTTGACTCGAACCGACGATGCCTGGGCCATCGTGGCCGAGCGCTCCCTCGATGGCCGCCTCACCACCAACATCGCGGTTCGTGAAACGCCGACGGGAACCCAGATGGCCGCCGGCCGCTCCGGAGCCATCCGCATCTTCAGCACCGGCTCATAACCAAGGACCGGCGAGAGACAGGGCTAGCAGGGTGCTGAAGAATGCCGGTGCGCGCCAGGGCGCCGAGGCGCCCGCTCACGCAAG
>CALAML010000266.1 GCA_937925845.1 uncultured Acidimicrobiales bacterium
GCGAGAACGAGAGCCCGTCAGCGCGCAAACGATCGTGCGCCGGTAGGGCAACATCGTTGGGAAGCCAGTCGTTGCGGCGCTCCTCATCTGACACGATCATCAAGATGTTGGGTCGGCGTGATGACGGGCGCTGGTCTGACGGCGTGGTCTCGGATTCTGGCATGACCTGGGTTTTACCGCAGTGAGGGGCCCGTTGGAGGATGCCGTGGATGCAGTACAACCTTCGGCTCAGCCCGCGGCAGCGCCCTGACGGGGTGGTCTCCCTGATGTCAACCGGTCAACCGCAATAGATACTTGTGCTAGCGGGCACTCCCCTCCCGTTCAATTCGCCAAAGGAAACCTCTCATGTCAGGTCCCTTTCCCAATCGCTCCAACGACCGCTCCGACGATCGAACACCTCACAAGAACCCGATGGAGATGGTGGCGATGTCGCTCCTGGGCCTTGGCGCGCTGGTCGGCGGCGTCTTCTTCGGCCGAGCCATGTTCGCCGACGACGCCCCCGATACCGGAGGGACCGAGGTGGCCGTCAGTACCGATGGGGAGAATGGCGGCCTCGACGAAGGTAGCGATCAGGTCGGCGACGACCCTCTTGAGGTCGAGGAAACCGACGGATCGGCTGGATCGGATGATCCTGATAGTTCGGTGGACTCGACCGCCTCCGATGATGGCGAAGCGGATGGCGATGGTCCGGAGGAACCCGACAACTCGGCTGCCAGCGATGGCGAGAGCAGCAACGCCGATGACGATGGCTCCGATGACAATGGCTCCGATGACAATGACTCCGATGGCTCCACCGACGAGACCGATGGCACCGAGGGCGAGACCCCCGGCCCGGGAGACGTGCCGAGTGCCGATGACCTGACTCGGGCGGTCAACATTGTGGAAGTCGCCCGCGACGACGTGGCACTGTTCGCCGTGGCCGACCCGACCACCTCCGGCTGTGCGGGTGGGCCCGGCTACCGACTCTGGGCGCAGACGGACGACGGTGCGGATCCCATCCCCGGCGTAGCGTCGGGCAACTTTGTCTTCCGGTCGATTCCTGAATACCGCGAGGGTCCCCAGATCGTGGCCGGACTGGTCGACCGTTGTGACGGCGAGGCTCGCATTTACACCGGTGGATTCGCCGGGCCCACAGGGTTCAACGACCTTGCCGAAATTTCGCCCCAGGGGTTCCAGGGCAAGGTGATCGATGCCGCCTGGGATCTCGTGGCCAAGCAGCTGGTGATTTCGGCTGTTGATGTCGACGGCACCGAGTACGAGATTGCCGTGGCCGAGCCGACGGGCGAAATCGTCTGGCAGCGGGAGGTGAACGGACCCTGTGTTGAAGGTGCATCGTTGGAGCCCAACCCGGAACTCCCCCAACGGATCGACAACACCCGCCTCGCAGTGATCTGGGCTGCCAGTCGGTGCGACTACATCGGGCTTCTGGCGCTCACCAGCGACGACTTCTCCCCTGGCTTTGGTGGGGCGACCGCCCTCGAAACGTTCGAGTCCGGCGGCGCCGACCTTATGGCGATCCTGGTTCGCACCTTCGAACTCGACGGGGCGGTCACCCTCGAAGATCGATTCCCGGGCGAATGGCGTTTCCCGACCGCGGCGGCCCGCCTGCCGGGTGACTACACCGATGAGGACCTTGCCGACCTCGAACGGCTGGCCGAAGTGGCCGGCGCCGCCAACAGCATCCTCGATCCCGACCGCGGCTACACCGGCTACCGGGCCGGCATCAACGAGGTCGGCCAGTGGACGTTCTTTGTAGCCGGCGACTGATCGGGCCTCGGCGCTACGATCCACCGCTCCTCCGAGGTGAATGTGGTTCACCTCGAAGGAGCCTCATCTCCGACTTGGCCGTAGCGCTGTGCCAGGACGGTAGCGGGTCCCCCGAGCGGGTATTTGTCTCCCCCACCCAGGTGATATGCCCCCAAAACACGCGGATATGCGCCTATATTGAGATCATTCGTTATCTCCGCTCACAAGCGGCGTCTCGCCGCATGACTTGCGGACGAAAGGTAGAAACACATGATCATCGCAGGAGTTGTTAGCTTTATCGGGGGCGTTATCGGCGCCATTATCGTCGGTGCGCTTGTCGGCCTCGCGGCCCGGGCTGCCATTCCCGGCGAAGACAAGATGACCATGCCGATGACCATCGGCCTTGGCATCGGTGGTGGCTTTGTCGGCGGCATCATCGGCAACATTCTCGGGATCGGCAATGGCCCGATCAGCGGCTTCATCCTCGCTGTGGTTTGCGCCGCTGGCCTTCTGTTTGGCTACAACAAGTTCATCAAGGGCAAGGCTGTCGCCTGACCCGTAGGGCCGATCGAATCTATGATCGGTCCATGACCTATCCCGAGCTTCGGCTCGAATCGACCGAGCCGACGTTTGATGATCCGGAAGCCCTCCGGAACCATCAAAAACGTCGGCTCGCTCTCGCGTATCGGGTCTTTGGGGCGTTCCGATGGGGCACCCAGGGCGACGGCCATATCACCGTGGCCGACCCCGAAGCTCACGATCACCTGTGGCTGCTGCGCTACGGCGTGCCGTTCAGCCAAGCCACGATCGCCGATCTGGCCCTGATCAACCCCGCTGGCGAAGTGGTTGAAGCCCAGCACCCGCAGGCCGAAATCAACCCGGCGGCCTACTTTATTCACTGGCCGCTGCATCACCATCGCCGCGATGTCGTCGCCGCAGCCCACACCCACACCGCCTATGGCACGCCATTCTCAGCTGAAGTCCGACCGATCGAGCCCATCACCCAAGAGTCGTGCGCCTTTATCAACGACCAGGCGATCTTCGATGACGAAGAAGTCGACATACGCAGCATCGACGGTGGCCATCGCATCGCCGCCGCGCTCGACGACAACAACACGATCATCCTTCGCAACCACGGGATACTGACCGTTGGCGACAACATCGACGCCGCCGTCGGGCTGTTCATCATGGCGGAACGGGCCGCCGAAGCGGAGATGAAAGCCCGCGAGGCCAAGCCCATTTCGACAGACGCGGCGCTGACCACCCGTGGTCATGATTCGCGACGAACCGGTTGGATCGTCTTCAACTACGCCCTGCGAACCCTGGTACCCGACCCCACCGTCGTCGACTGATCTCGGCCCACCTTCGGCAAGCAAAACCCAGCCGATCGACCCCGCCTCTGGCTGGTTCATTTGCTGCTGGATCAGCGCAAAGATGGGTGATAACGTCGTTCTCGGTAGCAACACCATCCCTCGATTCACTCCCCCGCTCCCGCCCGAGGCTCCCCATGCGATCACTCCCCCAGTCCCAAAACCGCCCTTTTTCGCGCCTGCGCAGACCAGCGAGTTTGCGCCGCGGCCCCGCAGCCGCTGGCGTGGTTCTTTCCATCATCCTGACCCTCGTTTTCGCCAGCACGGCGAGCGCTCAACGGGTTGGCACCGACGACATCTACCGCTCTGGTCCGGACTTCGTGTGGGACGTGCAGACGATCGACACCAACACCACTCACGCTCGATTCAGTCGAGCGCTGATCTACGACTTGGAAGAGCTGAACGGCCGGGTCTACGCCGCGGGCCAGTTCCTCGAAGCGCGCTCTCCGCAAGGCGCGATCGTACGTCGCCCCTACCTAGCGGCGTTCAACGTCGACACCGGCGCATTGATCACCGAATTCCAACCCAGCCTCGAAGCGCCGGCACTGTCACTTGACACCTACAACGGTCAACTCCTCGTAGGTGGCGAGTTCCCTGGCGGACTCCGGCTACTTAACGCAACCACCGGCGCCCGGATCTCAAGCTTTAATCCCAACTTCACCAACTTCGGCACCACCCGTCCCGCCGTCTGGGACATCGATGTGGTGGGCAACTCTCTGTACGTGGGTGGCAGCTTCAACCGAGCCGGGGGCGTCTCGTTGGACAACCTGGCCAGGCTCAACCTTCCGAGCGGATCAGTGGATTCCAGCTGGCGACCACGCACCATCGGCGTCGCCGATGGCACCCGCAACTCAGGCGGAAAGAGCGTCTACGGCATCGCCGTCGACAACAGCCGCGGCCGAGTGTACGTGGCCGGACGGTTTGATCGGGTCAACAACAACGCCGAAGCCGACAACTTTGCCATCGTCGCTACGTCCAACGGCCAGGTCATCACGTCGCTGCCGCAGGGACCACCGCGTTTCGCAATCAACCACGATCAGTGTGAGAACGACGGCCGCTCCTGTATGGAGTTCGACAACCACTACCTCGACGTCCAGTTCGAAGGTGACCGCGTCTACATCGGCGGCGAAGGGCACACCACCATCCGTATGCGAGCGAGCGACCTCCGCGTCCTTGACTTCACCCACACCCAACAGGCGGTCGGCGATCTTGCCCGTGGCGGCGACACGCAGGTCATCCATATCGGCCGCGACACCGTATGGAGTGGTTGTCACTGCTTTGGTTCAGTCGACGTGTTCGGCCCACTGTCCGAGCTCAGCTCGGGCGAGGACTACCGGGCCTTCACCCGCGAGTTTATGACCACCGACCGCCAATCCGTGCGGGCCATCTTCGGTCAAAACAAGTCCGACGGCCGACTCCGGCCGCAGGTGTTCGACCTCAGCGGTCAGGCCGGATCCTTTGCGTTGCTTGAGGATTCCCGAGGTCGGCTGTGGTCGGGAGGCCAGTACGAGAGTGGGGGTGGCCGCCGACTCACCGGCCTCGCCCGCTACAGCCGCCCCGGTGACGTTGGAGGCGGGGCCACCCCTGTTGCTCCGAGCTCGTGCACCGCGACCGTACAGAACGGTGGGATCCGGATCGATTGGAACCGGGCCAACAATGACAACGCCGACAGCTTTGTCGTCCGCCGGAGCCGCGATAACGGCTCCTTCTTCTGGGCCGGTCGGACCGGTAGCGGCACCACCTCGTTCTCCGACACCCGCACCAGCGTCGGCGCCAGCTACCGCTACACCGTCGAGGCCCAGCGTGGAACCGCCCGTTCCGCCACCCGGGCCTGCACGCCAAACCCGATCGTCTTTGGCGGTGCGTCACCGGTCGCGCCTTCGAGTTGTCGAGTTTCGCTTTCGGGCAACAGCATTCAAGTGAGCTGGACCCGAGCGGCAAACGACAACGCCGAGCGCTTCGTCGTCCGGCGCTCGCGCAACGGCGGCAACTTCTTCTGGGCCAACCGCACCAACGCCCCGGGCACCGCCTGGACCGACACCAACACTTCACCCGGCAGCTCCTACCGCTACACCGTGGAGACCCAAGCCGGCGGAAACCGGTCCACCACTCGATCCTGCACCCCGAACCCCATCGTGGCCGGTGGCGGTCCAGCCCGCCCAGCCAGCTGCTCAGTGTCGGTGGTTAATGGCTCAGTGCGTGTCACCTGGGTCCGGGGCGCAAACGACGCTGGTGACTCAGCGGTAGTGCGGCGCTCGCGCAACGGTGGCAGCTTCTTCTGGGCCAACCGCACCAGTGCACCGGCGACCAGTTGGACCGATAGCAACGTGTCGAGTGGCTCGGCTTACAGCTACACCGTCGAATCCCGGAGCGGAGGCACATCGTCGGCAACCCGCACCTGTTCCCCGAGCCCGGTTCGCCCCTGAGACAGCCGCCATCAGCGGGCACTAGTTACTGCGGCAACGCCTGAGTGAGCGTTGCCGCAGGGGCAAACACGTCACCGATATCGGTGATTCGTTCCAGTACCTCGGTGGCTTCAAAACGGAGAAGTTGGCCATCTGCGCCTAGCTCCACTTCATCCCAGGTCACCGGTGTCGACACCGTGTGGTCCGACTTGATCCGAAGCGAATAGGCCCCAATGGTTGTTTTGTGACGGCTGTTCTGGGACCAATCGATAAATACCCGCCCAGCACGGATCGACTTCGTCATCCGAGCCACCACCAGCTTCGGATGGTGCTTGGCGAGAAGGTCGGCGACGGTATGGGCGAATGCGCTCGTCTCGCGGAAACTCATGCCTTCCCCCGGAGCGGGGTTCAGCGGCAGGTACACCTGCAACCCCTTGTTGCCCGAAGTCTTTGGGAACAATTCGAGCCCGAGTGGGGCGAGTGACTCTCTCAGGAGGAGAGCCACCTGGCAACAATCGGCCATGCCGGCCGGCTCCCCCGGGTCCAGATCGAACACCACCATCGTCGGGGTGTCGGGATCGTCGGCTCGGGCCAGCGGAGCGTGCAGTTCCAGCGCGGCCAAGTTTGCCGCCCAGGTGAGGGCGGCAACCGTGCTCAGCATGCAGTAATCGATCTCTTCGGAAGCCTCGGCCGAACTGCGTGCGGTGTCAATCCACTCGGGCGCCCACTCGGGGCAGCGCTTGGTGAAGAAGATCTGACCATCAACCCCATCGGGTGCTCGGCGAAAGGTGAGCCCCCGATCGCCAAGGTGGGTTAACAACACCGGGGCGACACGAACGTAGTAGTCCAGTACCTCGCCCTTGGTGAAGCCAGTACCGGGGTACAACACCTTGCTGAGGTTCGACAGCTTCAGCCGCCGCCCCTCAATTTCGACCATCTGGTCAGCCATGAGGCCAATACGTTAGGCCGACTTCTTCTTTGCTGTCGCCTTCTTCTTGGCCGTGGTCTTCTTCTTAGCTGCAGCCTTCTTTTTGGTGCTGGCCTTCTTCTTCGAAGTCTTCTTGGCCGTGGCCTTCTTTTTCGACGCTGCCTTCTTGGCTGGCGGGGCGTCCTCGACCTCATCTTCGTCGGCCACCACATCGGCGCCGGACTTCATCGCTTCCATATCCTTCTTGGTGGCGGCGACACTCGCCTCAAGCGCAGCCATGATGTCGATCACCACCGCTTCTTCATCGGCCTCGGTCGCGGCCGGCACCGCTTCCTTGCCGTCGGCCTTTCGCTCGATCATCTCGAGTACCGCCTCGCGATAGGTGTCGCGGTACTGGGTGGCGTCGAACTCGGCCGAGAGGGAATCAATCAGCTGCTGGGCCATGGCCAGCTCGGCGTCCTTGACCTCAACGTCGTTCAGCGCCTCGAAGCTGTCCAAGCCGGAGAGGTCGTTGACCTCATCGGCGTAGTGCATGGTGTTGAGCACCATCATCCCGTCGAGGACCCGGATCGTGGCCACATATTGCTTACCCCGCATGATCAGCCGGGCGATACCAACCTTGCCGGACTCTTCGAGGGCCTGCATCAGCAACGCATAAGGCTTCAGCGTGGCCACATCGGGAGCCAGGAAGTAGGGCTTGTTGAAGTAGATCGGGTCCACCTCTTCAGCGTCGATGAAGCTCTCGATCTCGATGGCTCGGTTCTCTCGCGCCTCCAAGGCCTCGAGTTCCTCGGGCTCGATGATCACGTAGTCGCCGCTCGGGAGCTTGTAGCCCTTGACCAGATCATCGCTGGTGACCTCCCGCCCATCATCGGCGGTGACCTTTTTCTGCCGGATGCGGGAGTTGGTCTCACGGTCGATCTGGTTGAAGCTGACCGACTTTGTGGACACGCCGCTGTAGAGCTTGACCGGAATACTCACCAGTCCAAAGCTGATCGCTCCTGTCCAGATTGGTCGCGCCATCGGTAGTCCTCCTCGGCTCTGCGGGTCGGGTCCCCAAACCAGTTTTCACCATAGGGCCAGCTAACGCCATTGGTGCGTGATCCACCGCACACAGTGGCGAACCTATCGGCGCCATCAGCGCCGACACGAGCACCCGACCAGGCCCGACCCCCACCTTCAAGGTGAACGCCATTCACCTTGAAGGAGCTGAAGCCGCCGAATCCACCTCCGAGGTCCACCTCGAAGGTGAACATGATTCACCTTGAAGGAGGGGTGAGGTCGATGCGGAGTGGGGCGTGGTCGGAGCCTCCCGGTTTGGCTCGTTCAGGACGGTCGATGACCAGCATTTTGGCTTCGGCGGCCAGCCCCGGGGTGGCGAGGAGGTGGTCGAGCCTCCAGCCGCGGTCGCTTTCGTAGAAGTCACCTCGACGGTTCCACCAGGTGAAGCCGGTTTGGTCGGCACCAAGTTGTTGGCGGACCAGGTCGACCAAGCCGACCTGCAGCAGAGAACCGAATGCCTCCCGTTCCACCGCACTGGTGAGGTTGCGCTTCCGATAGTGATGCGGATCCCACACGTCAAGATCGGTCGGCGCCACATTCAGATCGGCAAGCACCACCGTCGGACGACCCAGAGCTCTCTGACTCCCCTTCTCTCCGCTGACCTCTGTTCCCTCAGCCTCGGGTCCGTTCCCGCGAACCTCGGACCCACTGTGATCTCTGACCGCATCGCCATCGGCAGCGATAACCGCACCGAGATACTGCAACCAGGCCAGCTTGAAGCGATGTTCATCGGTTCCGACCTTGCGACCATTCGGGGCGTACCCCACATGGACTCGCATCCCGGCGATCGTGGCCGATATCAAGCGGGGCTGATCGAACGGCGCCACCACACCCTCGACCGCCCCCCGCACGTCTGCGATCGGCAGCCGACTCGCAAGCGCCACACCAGCACGACCCGGCTTGCCGTTGGTAGCCACCTCGTAGCCGATCGACGCTAGACCTTTCCTGGGGAACTCGGCATCGGACACCATCGTCTCCTGGAGACCGATCACGTCGACTTCGTTCGCCTCCAGCCAGTCCAACACCTGCCCCTCGTGAGAGCGGAACGAGTTCACATTCCAACTCGCGAGGCGGAGCGCGGCCGGACTCTCCAACGTCAAGATCCCCCGACCCTGAACGATGGTCTCAACGTTGCGGTGTTGGTCGGTGCTCAGCGAGAGGTGTAATAAGCGATGCTCAGCGAAGTGAACACCACCGCGGCGATGATGCTCAGTGCAATGGTGAGCTTGGGCCACGGCTCACCCTCAGCCGGCACTCCCGGCGTCTTGTCCCGCAGCTTGTTCAGGAGCCGGTCAGCCCAGCGCACATCGCGTGACAGGATCAACAACCCGAGCGCCACCACCAGCATCCCTGGCCCAGGCAGCGGCAACATGATGATGCCGAGCACAAAGACAAAGAAGCCGAAGCTCATCCGGATCAGCCGCTTTAGGACACCCGACTGTGCCTTCTCAATCGTCGGCTCGCGCTCACCCGTCTCGAACTCCGCTTCGAGCGCCGCAGTTTTGAATTCAGCAGTATCCACTAAGACCGTGACCCTAACAATCGACCGATGAACAGCACCACTAACCCAAGGAACACCAAAGACATGCCCGGACCGGGGAGAGGAATCAGGACAATCCCCAGCAGGACCAACACCCCGCCCACGACATCGCTCGGTCGAAGCATCGGCGAGGTCCTCACTGCCTGGTTCCTATCCGCACTCGGTAGAGCCAGATCCTCTGGCGATTCGACGGGTTCCATCAACCCCAAGAATCCAACATCGGACCCTCGCCGTCAACAGCCAAGCACCAGTCCTTGCCAACCGACCCACACCGACCCGTAGCTACCGACGAGACGCTTGCGCCTTCCCTACCTTCTCTGAGCTGCTTTGAGCACGGAAGGCCCGACTTCCCCCTGTCCACCAGCCTGACAGTGAGAAATTCGCCCGCATTGGGAACCGATAGCGGTCCCTGAGCGTATGGGCACTATGTCCAACGGTCTTCTGAAACACGGTCTCGGCGTCAACCGGCTCATACTTTTCCTCGCCGTTCTGGCGATGGTCGCGGCGGGGTGTTCCGGCGCTGGCGACGAGGTTCAGGTAGAAGGAGCCAGCCAGCAACTGACCGAGCCGGCTGGTGACGACGCCAGCGATGAAGCCGACACCACGACCAGCAACGACGGTGCCCACACAATCAACGACGCTGATGCCGATGCGGTAAGCGACGCAGACCGGGATGCGGAACCGACAACGCGGCCCGACACCACCGATACCGGCGACGACGCTGCCGGGCCCGCTGACAGCCGAAAGGACACCGATTTCGACGTCACCGCAAGCACTAACGGCGATTCCGATGTCGACCGCGGGACCAGCGACGCGGCCACGAACCCATCGACCGAGAGCGATGGCGATGGCTATGGCGATGGCGATGGCGATGGCGATGGCTATGGCGATGGAACTGACTCCGCTCCGGGACCGGCGTCAGGCTCGTCGACGTCCGCGGCGTCGCCAACCACCACAGGGGCGGCCCCTTCCGCCCCAGCTCCGACGTCTCCGCCGCCCGCCCCTGCCCCGACTCCAGCTCCAGCCCGAGCTCCGGAACCGATACCCGCCGACACCTCGTCGACCACGACAGCGGCACCCACCCCACCGTCCACCGAGGCTGATGGTGATGGCATCGGGGCCAAACGAACCCCATCGACGCCGTCAACTCCATCGATCCCCTCCACGACGCCGGGCCCGGTTCGACCCGACCCAATCCCCACCCCTCCACCAACGCCAACCATCGATCCTGCGGGTGGCGGTTGGCTTGATGGCAAGCCACCAGCGGGTGCAGACGCCGACGTCTCCGCCGGGCGCGGCCCGAGTCTGCGGTCGGAGGCAAGTCCAGCAACGACAACCGTGGCTTCGCCAGAACTCGCCCGGACCGACGACTACTCGGTCGCTCCACCGGGCCCGGCCCGGCCCGGCGCCCCGATCGACTGTTGTCCCGAGCCGCCGGTCCAAGGCCCGCTGCGAGCGGGCAGCATCGACGATGGGGCCGACGTCGACCGCTACCTCGACTACCGCACCCGCATCACCGACGCCGGCGTGGCGACCCGCCCGCTCGATGTGTTCGACTCCACCGTGATCACGGTGACCGGAGCCGATGGCCGGCCAGTGCTCGATGCCCGCATCACGGTCGTGTCGAACAACGGTGCGGCAATCGACCTGCGCTCAACGGCAACCGGATCGGTCCGCTTCCTGCCAAACCCGCTCGACGCCGCCGCCACCACGTTCACCGTCACCGTCGCCACCGAAGCAGATGGAGACCAGAACCCCAAAACGGTCGACTTCAACAAAGGCCAAACCAGCGTCGATGTCACCCTAGACACCGACGGCGGGGTAGTCGGACCGGTACCGCTCGACGTCCACTTCGTGCTCGACGCCACAGGCTCGATGAGCAGCCAGATCGCCCAACTGCGGACCAACATGGCCAGCATCGCCGACCAGATCGCCGCCCTGCCGAGCCAACCCGACACCCGCTTCGGCATGACGATCTACCGTGACGAGGGGGATACCTTCGTAACCCGAACCTTCGATCTCACCAACAACCTTTCCGCCTTTCAGGACGCCCTGGCTCTGGTGGTGGCCAACGGTGGCGGCGACTACGCCGAAGCCATGGACGAAGCCATCGCCGAGGCGCTTGAGCAGCCTTCGTGGCGCCGTGATGGAGCGGTGGAGCTGATGATCACCGTGGCTGACGCTCCGCCACAGGTCGCCCGTCAGGTAGCTCAGGGCACCAACGATAGCGCAGCCAAGGCCGCCCAACTCGGCGTCAAGATCCTGCCGATCGCCGTGGCCGGAGCCGACGACCAAACAGAGTTCGCGATGCGGGAAATGGCCTTTGTGACCGGCGGCCGGTTCGTATTCCTGTCGGATGGCCAGACCGGCACCACCACCACCGGCGAGCGGACCGATATCACCCCGGACGACTTCAGCGAGCTGCCCCTCGATGAACTCGTGGTCAAGTTGGTAACGCAAGAACTCGCCGGATTGAGCTGAAATTACCGAAAAGAGCCGGTGCCGTCACACCGGTTCCTTTCATAGCGCTAAACACCGCCGATGGAGACATGAAATCGGAATGACCCCGACCTCACCAGCATTGAGGTATTCATGTCACGAACACGCTCCGGCGAGGCCACCGAGGCCACCGAACTGATAGCGGTAGAGAAGCACCCGCGGGCAACGCGATGGATGCACTGGATCAACTTTCCCGTGCTGTTCATCATGATCTGGAGCGGGCTTCGCATCTACTGGGCCAACGACGTTTACCGTCTCGGCTACGGCGACACCACGCTCTTTGAGTTCTTCCCGGACGGATTCAACGAGCCGCTGCAACTCGACCGCAAGCTGGCGCAGGGCCTGTCGTTTCACTTCTTCTTCGGATGGTTCTTCTTCCTGAACGGCTTGGCCTACGTGGCCTACCTGATCAAGAGCGGCGAGTGGCGCCACGTTTTCCCCGACCGCCACGTGCTTAAGGACTCGATTCTGGTTGTCGCCCACGACCTCAAACTCCGCAAGACGCTGCCACCCCAGGGCCGCTACAACGCCGCCCAGCAGCTGAGCTACGGCGCCATCATCGTGATGGGAGCCCTGGCGGTGCTTACCGGCCTGGCGCTCTACAAGCCGACCCAGCTTGCACTCCTGGTTTCTGCGTTTGGCGGCTACGAAAACGCCCGAGCGATCCACTTTGTGGTCACCATCTCTTTCCTTGTCTTCTTTGTTATCCACATTCTCCAGGTGGTTCGAGCCGGCTTCAGCAACTTCAAGTCGATGATCACCGGCTACGAACTTCAGCCGGTCTCCAAGTCGCCAGAACCCACTACCGAAGACTTCGTCGCCCAGGGCGATCCGGTCGAAGACATGGCCGACATGGCCGATCCCACTCGCCCGGTACCAGCCGGTGCCGGTGCCGCAACCGCCACCAAGACGAAGACTGCCACCAAGACCAAGACCGAGACCACCGAAACCCAGTCCGCAGAAGAACTCGCCATGGAGGACGTTCGATGAAACTGCGCCGAGGCCACAAGGCCAACGAACCCGCACCCGAACTCACCGGAGCCGACGCTGAGCGTCAGGCCCGCTACGACGCCCGGGAAGCCAGCGCTCCCACCCTCTCGCCAGAGGAGTTCAAACTCCGGTCCCGTCGCTCGTTTCTCACCGGAACCGCAGCCGTCGCCGCTGGCGCCTTCGGCTTCAACTGGATTCAGAACGACCCCCGCCGCGACGGAACCCCCGGGATCCTCCGCAAGGGACACGAACTGAACGAGGCCCTCTGGCGCCGGCTTTATGACCCAAACCGTATGGCCCCCGAGTTCGCCATCTCCGAATCCACCCGGCCACGTATCAACGGCCGCTGGGGTCTCCGCCACGAAATCGATCTCGATCTCTGGACGCTGCGAATTCTCGGCCCCTCCGGTGAACAGATCGACGAGCTCACCATCGACGACATCACCTCGCTTCCCACAGTGGAGCAGGTGACCGAGCACAAGTGCGTGGAGGGCTGGAGCGAGATCGTGCACTGGACCGGAACACCCTTCCGGAACCTGGTTGAAGCCCACCCTGAATGGCCCGCCGACCTGCCCTACGTCAGCCTCCGAACCCCGCCGCCGGTCGAGCCAATGGACCGTGAGTACTACGTAGGTATGGACATCGAATCGATGATGCACGCCCAAACCTTGTTGGCCTGGGGCATCCAGGGAGAACCACTCACCCAGCTGCACGGCGCTCCCCTACGCCTGGTCACCCCGCTCAAGTACGGCATCAAGGCCATCAAGCGCATCGCCACGATTCAATTCACCGACGAACGCCCCGATGACTACTGGGGCGACCGCGGCTACGACTGGTACTCGTCGCACTAACCGACGCGGTTCCGTCACCGACGATGCCCGACGATGCCTCGTCGGCACCAACCAGCAGTGGGATCGACTTCCAGTCGACACGGCTGACCTATCCGCACCAGTTGATACCCCGGCTTCATATAGGGCCGGGGTATCGACCGTCCAACGCTACCCGGGTAACCTCGGGTTCATGATCACAGATGAGGTGATGGGTCAGGCCGAGGCCGGAGTGCTCAACCATCCCGTCGGCGCCCACCAGCTGGCCTGGCTGCCCGCCGCCGACCGACCGATGCTCATCGACGCCGTCGACTGGCTGCTGTTTGGCTTCTGTGATGGCGAGCTAACCGTGGGCGAACTGGCCGAAGACCTGATGGCCAGTGTCGACATCTCCGCCGACGACGCCATGCGCCGGGTTGGCGAAGCCCACCTCAACCTGCGGACCGCGGGTCTGCTTGTCGGCCACGACTCTCCGGTGGCGCCTCCACTCGACCACTTTCCCTACCCACCCAATAACTGACTCTTCTCCGCCAGTCGCCTCGGGCAGGCGACCAGGATCCCCCTCACCCTTCATGACCGAACCGTCGCACTGTTGGTTGATGATCCGGAGTTGGTTGCACCAATCACCGAGCGACTCAGCACCGCTGCGACTCCGGCCCCACCAAACGACGGCACTGATGATGTCGAACCGGCGTTTGTGGTGAAGGGCACCGCAGCCAGCGGCCAACCGATGCTGCTGGTCGACCAACAGGGTGCGACGGTTTCGCGGGCTCGAACGGCCGACGACATCGTCGATGCGGTGGCCGCGTTGGCCGCCGGGTTTGCGCCCGGCGAGACCGGAGCCAAATTCGGTGCCCGCACCGTCCGCCGCCCGGATGGTTCCCTGGCGATCGTTGAACCGTGGCCCGGACGGGTACTGGCCGGTCTCACCCCGCGCTTGGTCAAGGCCGGGTTCGAGCCCTTGGCACCGATCGAGTTCGGCATCAGATCCGACGGTCAACTCGATCTCGGTGAAGAGCTTGAACCCGGGTCGGCTCACTCCATGGTGTTGCTCAGCGCCGATGTGCCCGACGACCACCACCTCTATCTCGCGGCGGCGCGTATCACCCAAAGCCTGATCACCAACGTGGCCGCCGAGCACCGACCAGAAACGCTCGCACGCGTCGCCACGCTGGCCGAAAGCCTGACCAGCGTGGAAACGATCGAAGGCTACGACCCGGCGCCGATATTCGAAGCGGTCACCCGATAGCCAGCCAGCAAGAGCGTCAGCTCACCCAGCCCTTGACCTTCTCGATCAGCCCCAAACGGTCGGGGCCGCTTGGCTGCACTTGGAGATGGGTAACCCCGGCCGCCTGATAGGCCTCAACCCGCTCGCGCACCCAGCCCTCGTCGCCGACCATGGCCGTTGCGTCGAGGAAGTCCTGAGGCACGGCGGCCATGGCCTCCTCTTTGCGTCCGCTCAGAAAGAGGTCCTGGATCTTCTCCGCCTCTTCCTCGTAGCCGTACTTGCGGAAGATGTTGTTGTAGAAGTTCTTGTTCTTGGCACCCATGCCACCCACATATAGAGCGGTCATGAAGCGGCCCTGGTCGCGTATCTTCTTGGCAGTGTCGTCGTCACAGATGGCCAAGCTGCCACCCGCTACCACCTTCATGTCGCCGAGGCTGGGGTCGCGATTCGCGTTTCCAGTCGCCAGGGCTTCACCCCAGACCGACTCGGCCTTATCCGGATGGAAGAACACCGGGATCCAACCGTCGGCCAATTCGGCGGTGGCCTCGACGTTCTTTGGTCCAAGCGAAGCGATGTAGATCGGGATGTCGGCCCGCTTCGGATGGTTGATCAGCTTCAACGGCTTGCCCAGACCGGTCCCCTCGTCTTCGGGCAGCGGCAGCTTGTAGTTGCGGCCATCGTGGGTCACCCGCTCGCGGCGCCATACCTTCCGGCAGATCTCAATCAATTCTTTTTGGCGCCCGATCGGACGGTCGTAAGGTACGCCGTGCCAACCCTCGATCACCTGAGGCCCCGAAGCGCCGATACCAAGAATGAACCGACCATCGGACACGGCGTCGAGGCCGGCGGCGGTCATGGCGGTGAGGGTTGGGGTGCGGGAATAGATCGGCAGGATGGCCGAACCAAGCTCCATGGTTTCAGTCTTGGCGGCCAGGTAGCCGAGGATTGACACCGCATCGAAGCTGTAGAGCTCAGCCACCCAGCCGACATCGATGCCGGCCTTCTCCAGTTCGGCGGCCTCATCGGCAGCCGCACGGGGATCTCCGGTGTAGCTCAGCATCATCGACAGTTTCATGAGGTTGGTCCCCTTTGGGTTGGTGTCGCTGCGGCGACACTACTACCTGGACCTCGCCCAGGAGAGGCCCGAAGAAGCCCTCCCGAAAATAGCTGCACAATTCCTTGATTTGTCATGTATTATGCAAGCATGTCCTCCGAAGCGCATTCTCCAGCTCCTGATGTTGCCCTGATCACCGAGTTGATCACCGTGGCCGATGGACTCACCCGGCACCTCGATGGTGCCCTCTCCAACATCAAGGGCATCTCCTACACCGAGTACCGCATCCTCGCCGCCCTTCGCGACCCAACCGCAGAAGGACTCACCAAAGTTGAGTTGGCCGGAGTGGTTGGCTTCAGCCCTTCCGGTGTCACCCGGTCGCTGCGGCCAATGGAGAAGCTCGGGTTTGTGGCCACGAGGCCCGACGGCCGTGACGCCCGAAAGTCCCGAGTGTCGCTGACCGCCGAAGGTACCGAACTCGTCGACGACGCCACCGGAGTCATCGCCGACGTGGTGGAGGCGCTGCCGGGCCCGGCCACGCTGAGCGACAAGACCCGCCACGCTGTTGGCGGAGCGCTTGAGGCATTGGCCCGCCGGTAGTGTCCCGCCACTAAGAGACTCCCACGAGCTGGCCCCGGTGTGGGCCTGGCACCGCGGCCCCCGCTGACTTCGGTAACGTAGCTGGCTGGCATCACCCCACCCCCGGGTGAGGCCACAACGGAGGTCCTTGGGAGTGAGCGTCGACGACGCGTCACCGGAGCATGAAGACGACGACCAACGCTGGGAAGCTTTCGCCCAGGGTGGTATCGCTGACCCCGATGCGGCGCGGGCTCAGGGCCGGAGCAGCGTTGGCGAAGTCGACTACGACATTGCGCCCACCGAACCCGCCGCCTCCGATGACGGCGACGCACGCAGCCGCGGGCAAGACCACGATCACGGCCACGCTCATAGTCACGGTCACAGTCACGGCTTTGTTGGCGGCTGGGACCGCTGGCTCGCCGACCCGATGCTGCGGGTTGTCCTTGGTGCCGTCGGCCTTGCCGCCATCGTGACGATTGGAGCGATCATTGCTCTTTGGCCCGACCGCGGCGGTCAGGACGAGGCGGCCGCCAACGCCGAAGAGATCGGCCTGGTGACCGCCCGGCTCGATGCCACCGTCACCCAGGTACTTGACCAACGCTGTAGCTACTCCACCACCGCCAACCCGCAGGACTGTCGCATTCTCACCTTCAACCTCGAGAACGGGCCCAACGCCGGAACCCAGGTGTCGCTACCCGAGGTGAACCTCACCTTCGACAACTCCGTGCCCGACCTGACTGTCGGCGAGGGGGTGGTACTCGGCTACGAGTCCACCACCGACTCCTACTTCTATGCCGACCGGGATCGCCGCGGCCCCCTGGTGTGGCTAACGGTGCTGTTTGTGATTGTGGTCGTGGCCCTCAGCCGCTTCCGCGGCGTACTGGCCCTGGTGGCGATGCTGGCGACCATTGCGATCCTGGTTGGCTTTGTGGCCCCGTCGGTGCTCGACGGCAACGACCCACTGCTGGTGGCAGTGGTCGCGGCATCGGCGATCGCGTTTATCAGCCTCTATCTCACCCATGGCTTCACCCCCACCACCACCGTGGCTCTGGCCGGCACGCTGGCGGCGCTCATCCTTACCCTCGCCCTGTCCTGGTTCTTCTTCGAGATCTCGAAGTTCAGCGGCCTGGCCACCGAAGAGGCATTGATCCTGCCCTTCCTCTCCGCCGACCTCAACGTGAGCACGCTGCTTCTCGGCGGCGCGGTGATCGGCGCGCTCGGTGCCCTCGACGATGTGACCGTCACCCAAGTCGCCACCGTCGCCGAGCTTCGCCGTCGGAGCCCGAGCCTGCCAACCACCGAACTGGTGGCGTCCGGTATTCGGGTGGGCCGAGACCATATCGCCTCGACGGTGAACACGCTGCTGTTGGCCTATGCCGGTGCCAGCATGCCCCTGCTGTTGCTCTTTGCCGTCGCCGATCAACCGCTGCGCATGGTGGCCAACTCCGAGCTGATCGCAGTGGAGATCGTGCGGACCCTCTGCGGATCCATCGGCCTGGTGGCAGCCGTGCCGATCACCACCGCGCTGGCGGCAGCGGTCCTGCGTCCAGACTCAGCCGCCGAACCAGAACCCAGCCCGGCGAAGTAGCAGACGCCTGAGGTACTAGTGTCCTATCAGTGAAGTCCGTTGATGAAAACGGCTGAGCTATCGGTGTCCCTCCCAAGGACGCAGAACCGCCACAACTCGGTGTTATGGCGCTTTCGAGGACGCCGGGAGGGGCTCCGAGAGCCGTCGGATTCGTGACATGACTTTGCTGACAGGACACTAGCCCTCGAGGGCGGCCTGAATCATGGCCTGGATGCCGTCGGGCAGGAACGTCTCGAGCGGCGTCTCGTCGGCTTCGGTGAGATCGGCCATGGCCTGAACCACTTCGTCGGGGTCGAGCTGACCTTCGAGCACCAGGGCCCGCACCGTTGCCTCCTGCTCCGCCGCTGGCGCATCGTCGTCGTCGAGGTGCTCGGCGATGCCCTCCACCATGAAGTCGTTGAAACCGGTGTTGTACGGGCCCGGGTTCAACTTGCAGACATCGATGCCGTGGGGCGCCAGTTCTTCCCGCAGCGCACGGGTGAGAGCCTCAACCGAATGTTTGGTCATGGCATAGGGGGCGGTCATCGGCCCCGAAAACACACCGGCGATCGAAGACAGGTTGATAATGCGCCCGGCCCCCTTGGCCTTCATCGACGGAATCACCGCCTGACTCATTGCCACCATGCCGAACACGTTCACCTCGAACCCCTGCCGGAGACGATCGAGCGGCACCGTGGTGAGCGGAGCCATCAACCCGAACCCGGCGTTGTTGATCAACACGTCGACATCAAGATCCGCGGCAGACGCCACGTCGGCAGCGTCGGTCACATCGAGCTTCAACGCGGTCAGGTCACTGTGCTCGGCCCCCAGCGCTTCGGCCTGTTCGGCAGTCTCCGTGGTGGCCAGGACCGTATGACCCCGCCGAGCCAGCTCGATGGCCGCCCCCTTCCCAAACCCGGAACCGGCACCTGTAATCAAGACTCGTTTCGACATGCCTCGAAACCTAGTCGACCCGCCCCCGTTACGAGACGGCTGATCATCGATTGGGTGTGGCTAAGACTTCTTCTTCGTGGTGGCTTTCTTTTTCGGCGTCGCCTTCTTCTTTGCGGCGGCCTTCTTCTTCGATGCCGACTTTGCTTTTGCTGCACCCCTCTTCGTTGCCGGCGCCTTGGACCGTGACCTATTGGCGTCCTGGCCGTTTTCCCTTCTGGCGATGGCGCCGACATCAACCGGATCGGGCAACGCCACCCCCACCGCCTCGGCCATCAGTTCGATCTCCTCGAGAAGCATCTCCATGAGCTGCCACAGGTCGGGCACCAGCTCACGACACGACACCAAGCCAAAGTCGAGCACGTCGCAGTAGCTCTGCACCGTGATATTGAGACCGACACCATCGGCCACCGTCGACACCGGGAAGTAGTGCTTCAACTCGGCGCCCTGGAGGTACAGCGGCGACCGCGGGCCCGGCACGTTCGAAATCACCACGTTTGCGGGCGGGTTCGTACGATCCGAAATCCGAGTGCGGGCCGCCACCCGTGCGGCCCGGACGGCCAAGGCCGGCGGAGCGAGATCGGCCATCTCTAACAGCATGTCCGCGGGCAAAAGGTCGAACTGCCCTTTGGCCGTCACCATCGACTCCCGCATCGCCGCCACCCGCTCTAGCGGATCGGCGGTCGCGGTTGGCAGCTCAGCAAAGATGGCCGATACCCGATTCGACCACACCTCGGTTTCGGAGCCATCGCGAATCGACACCGGCACCATGGCGACAAGGTTGTCGTCCGGCAACGCGTCGTGCGACTCGAGGTAGCGGCGCAGTGCACCAGCACACACCGTCATCACCACATCGTTGATGGTGACCCCCATCGCGTTCTTCAGCGCCTTGATGTTGGTCAGCGAGGTGCTGCGGTAGGCAAAGCGCCGATGCGGGGTGATGGTGGCGTTAAACGGGGTACGCGGACCACCGATCTGGGGCAGGATCGGCGGCTGATCGTCGTCCAACGCAATCTCGCTGCCGATCACCTTTGAAACCAGGTCGCCTGCGGGCCCGGGTAGACCCCGCCGAATCGAGTTGGCGGCGGCGTTGAAGCCCCGGTTGCGGGTGATCCGGCCCGCCTCATTCAGCAGCTTCACCTGCAACCGCAGACCCTTGGCCGGCACCTTGGCAAACTCGCTCGCAGTGCGGGTCAACAGTTCAGCCGAGGATGGCTCGCGTTCGCTCGACCATGCCGCATCGGGATTTTCGGCCAGCGGCGGCGGCACAACATCGGGAGAGTCGGCGTTGATGATGGCCATCATCTGGGCACCGGCCGCACCATCGATCGTGGCGTGATGCAACTTAAACAACACGCCGAAGTCGCCACCGGGCAAACCCTCGATCACGTAGGCTTCCCAGAGCGGCCGACTCCGGTCCAGTTGGCGACCAATCAGCCGACCGATCAGATCGCCGATGGCCTGCTCGCCACCACCACCGGGTACGGCTACGTGGCGGAGATGGAAGTCGAGGTCGAAGTCGGGATCGTTGATCCAGTAGGGCCGGTCGAGCCCGAGCGGCACCTCAACGAGCCGACGACGCAGCGGTTCGAGCACGCCCAACTTCGACTCGATCTGGGAGCGGAGGGCCTCGTAGGGGTCGTAGTCGTCGGTGGGTGGTCGGTAGACAGAAAGGCTGCTCACGTGGCCAAAGGCCCGGCCCGTCTCCATATGCAGGAACGAGACGTCGAGTCCGGAGAGCTGTTTCATGTTGCCGCCTTGGCCGTAGATGAACCTCTCCGGGGCAGGGAGATTCTCACTTCATGATGGTTGGCGGTTCCCACCGCATCAAACCAAAGTTACCGGCGGGCTGGAACAGGCAATCCCCGCCGTTATTGACTGGATTTTACTCACTTTAACCAGAAACCCCGATTTTGGGGCCTGCCAAATCCTAAGGCGCGAGCCAGGTTGGGCCGTGATTGGAGAGGTGAGGAAGTCTGTGGAGGTGAATAGTCTTCAGGCGCGAGCGCGCCTGCTGCACATGGTGGGTCTCGCCGCGCTTGTCTTCACCACCCTTTTTCTACTGGGAGATGCCGCCACAGCGCAGGAACCGCCCCTCAACCCTTCTTCAGAAGCCGCTCCTTCTGGACTGACTGCGGTATGGGATCTCGCGGCTGACGCGCCGGTGGTACTCACCGGCTACGCGGCCAGTGAGTCGTTCCCGGTCGAACTTCCCGCCGGTTGGGAATTGACCGATGACGCAACGTTTACCAGCAATCTGTCGGCCAGCGACCTGGCCCGCGGGGACGCGTCGCTGCGGATCGACGCCGACGGTAGGCCGCTTGCGACCTGGTCGCCAGGCCAAAAGGCTCCCTTGCGCTTCCCGGTACCGGCCTCGCTCTTTAACTCCAACACCTTCACCTTCACCGCAGCAACAACCTCGCCCATTCAGCAGGAAGCCGAATGCCGTGATCCAGCCCATATCGCCAGGTGGATCGACCTCGGCCGACCCGAGCTGGAAGCCACGATCGTTGCCACAGAGCTAACCGTGGCCCGCGCCGTCGGTGGGATGGGTCTGGTATCGCAGCTTACGAACGAGCCGATCACCATCGTGGTGCCTGACACTGACTCCGCCGAGGTCCTCGAGGCGCTCGGTTCGATGGTGGCGGCCGTCGCCCAACATGGAGCGGCTTCGGAGTGGGTTGTTGAGAGGGGCGCCTCCCATCCTGTCCAAGCCGCTCGACCCGGCGCCTCCATCCTGATCGATGTCGATTCCGCCCGCGAGGGCATCGCTGAGGTTGAGGTGCTCGACGGCAGACCCCAACTCACCATCGCTGGATCAGCTGATTCGATTGTGCAGCTCGCCGATGCGCTAGCCGACCCCAACCGCCTCCTCCTCTTCCAGGAATCGCGACTGTCCGTCGGCGAGGTGCCTGTTCCGATCGTCGCCCCGATCCGCGAGGTCTTCACCCTCGACTCGGCCGGCTATGGCGACCGCACCGTTCGTGGCTACGGCCCCAAGGGACTGGTTTACCGAGTGCACCTGCCCGCAGGTGTTGCGCCCGATTCCGCCACCCTGGCCATCCTCGGCACCTACGCCCCGTCACTCGGCTCCACCTCGGCAACGGTGACGGTGAAGATCAACGGTGGCGCCGAGCAAATCGTCGACGTGCTCGACGAGTCCGGCCACCTCGACACTCTTCATACCGTGACCCCCGCCGACCTCCGACCGGGGCTCAACTTCGTTCGGATCGAAACAGAACTCGGTCGGGACGTTTCGGCGGAGTGCACTACCAACGCCCCTGACAACTGGCTAACCGTCTCGAACAACACCGCCATTGGTGTAGCGCAAAGCGGTAATCCGCAGGCCGTCTCGATGGGAGTCGAGGACGCTCGCTTCGCCCTAGCCACGGTCCAAGACTTCGAGGCCACGGATGTGGTGATCCCCAACCGCTACGATCAGCTGGATCTCACCAACGTGGTGCGGCTCATCTCGGAACTCTCCTCCCGATCACAGGGAGGGTCGCCCCGGCTGGTGACCGCAGGCCGCGCCGACCGCGACCGCCACCTCGTGGTGGTGGGCCCCGCCGGAGCAAACGACTTGCTTGACGGCGTGCCCTACGCCAGCAGTGACCGCCCCATCGGCGTGGTCGCGGCCACCCCCTCGCCGTTCACCCAGGGCCGGGTCTTTTTGGCCTTTACCGGCGGCCGGCATCACGATGTTGCCACCGCCATCGCCGTGGCCATGTCGCCGGAGGTCAACGACCTCGATGAGCCCTATGCCATCATCGGTGCCGACGAGGTTCGAGGTATCGACGCCGGACAGGCCCAGAGCGAGCGAGAACTGTGGCAGGACATCCCCGATGTCCTGGCCAGCACCGATGAGAGCATCCCGGGCCCTTCCGCGGACAACTACGACGACTGGATCCGAGAGCAGGCGGCCCGCCTCGAAGCGGCCGAAGCGCCGGAGCGACGCACCCGCCGGTCGTGGGCCCTCGGCCTCGGTCTGGCCGCCTGTCTGATCGCCGGCTTCTGGTGGCTTCGCCAGACGCGAGCCCGCGATTCCGGCTCGGGTTCCGCCGACGCCAGTCACTAACGATGCTTGAGCTTCTGCTCGCGGCTGCGATTGCGGCGGTTCCGATACTGCGTTGGCTTGGCGCCACCCAGCGCCATCGCCGCCGCGTCGATGCCCTCGATGTTCGGATTCACGTCAACGGGATCCGCGGCAAATCTTCGGTGACCCGGTTGATGGCGGGTATCCTGCGCGAGGCCGGCAACGTGCCGATAGCCAAGACCACAGGCTCCGCGGCGGTGGTGATCGACCGGGAGGGAGTCGATCACCCGATCGTCCGGACCGGACCGGCCACGATTCTGGAACAACTCGAGATCATCGAGGAGTGGGTCGACGACGACGTCGATGCCCTCGTCATCGAGTGCATGGCCATCAACCCGAACTACCAACGGGTTTGCGAACGGCAAATCGTCCGCTCCCATATTGGCTGTCTCACCAACGTCCGGGAGGACCACCAGGACGTCATGGGCGAAACGCTGCCCGAGATCGCCCGCTCCCTGCTGAACACCTGCCCGCTCAACGGTGTGCTCATCACTTCCGAACAGGACCCGGAGCTGATCAAGGTGATTGCGGAGGAAGTAACGCGGCGCAACAGCCGCCTCGTGGTCGTGGATCCGTCGACGGTGCCGGTGGAGTCGATGGTGGGCTTCAGCCACATCGAGTTTGAGGACAATGTGGCCCTGGGCCTGGCGGTGGCAGCTGAACTTGGCATCTCGGAAGAGGTGGCTCTGGCCGGAATGTGGAAGGCCACCCCCGACCCCGGGGTGTTAAGAATCGAAAACACCCAGGTCGAAAACGTCGAGGTCACCTGGGCCAACATGTTTGCGGTCAACGACCGCGAGTCGACCATTGCCGTGTGGGAACGGGTGAAACGATTCGCCAAGCCCAGCACCGTCACCGTCGGCATTCTCAACAACCGGCTCGACCGACAGCAGCGGGCCCTCCAGTTCGCCGACATCGCTTCCCGCGATCTCGACTTCGACCTCCTCGTGACCTTCGGTGGCTATGAACGGGTGGTTACCGACCGCATGGTGGGCAACGGCTGGCCCCGCGACCGCATCCTCAACCTGGGCGACGAATCCAACTTCTCCTGGAACGAGATCGTCGACCGGATGATCCTGGGACGCGGCACCGACCACGTGCTTATCGCCGGCATGGTGAACATCCACACCCACCAGGCCGAAGCGCTGATGGACTTCTTCGAACAGGCCGAAACCTCCGAGCTCCTGATGCACAACCTCGAGGCTGCGGTGTGATGCTCGCCGCGGTGCAACTCTTCGACCAGGACCTGGTGCGGCTCACCTTTGTGGTCGGCATAGCGGTGAGCGTGCTCGTCTACGAGCGCACCCACACCACCACCGGTTCGCTCGTGGTGCCCGGCTACATCGGGGCCCAACTGCTTGACCCAGTGGCGCTTCTCGCCACCGGCCTCAACGCCTACATCACCTACTGGCTGGTCTCGGTGTTGTTGCCCCGCTACGCCGCGGTGTACGGGCGGTCCCGATTCGTAGCCAACATCGCGGTGTCGATTCTGCTGTCGGTGCTTCTGGGCCCAGTGATGGGCCTCATCACCGGACCGGGCATTCCGGTGCTCGACTCGATCGGCTACGTGATCCCGGCGCTGATCGCCTACGACATGAACCGTCAGGGCGTGAAGGTGACTTCGGCCGCGGTGATGGCGGCCGGGGCCATGGCGGCGATTCCGGCGCTGCTTCTGGTCCTGATCGATCCCGGCCGAATCGACGCGCTCCCGGTCGGCGACGTCGGGCTGTTCGTGGTGGGCCAAGCCTGGCTGCCGGCCATCGCCCTGGTGAGCACAGCCATCTCCACCTCGATGTTCTCGGCTCATGGGCTGCGCGCCGGAGGCTTCGTCGGTCCGATGTATCTTGCGCTGGCCGCGGTTCATCCGGCCCAGTTGCTGTTCTTTCTCGCGCTTTCCGTGGCCACCTATCTGGTGGTGCACAAAGGGTTAAAGCGGATAATGATCGTTTTCGGTCGCCGGAAATTCGCCATCATGTTGATGGGTGGATCCCTACTGAGTTGGGCCGTGATCAGCGCCGTCTCCAGCCGCTACCCGGACTTGTTGTTGATCTCCCGGCTGCCGATCACTGCGTTGTTCGTGCCTGCGCTGCTGGCCAACGACATGGAACGAACCTCGATCTCCGAGGTGATGGTTGGTGGCGTGTTGGCTGCGTCGGCAACCCTGTCGATCACTGTGGTTGCGGGTGGGCTGGTGGATGAGAGCGCCATTCCCCTGTGGGCCCCGCTGGCCATGGTGGTGTCGCTGGTGGCCCTGGCCTGGCCGCGAATAGGGCCCCGCATCACCCGCGCCCTGCAACCGCCGAAGTTGGCCACCGAGGGACCCGAATCCGAGCCCGAACTCTGACCAAACCCGGCGTTGGGGTCTGACCAACCCTCGGTTATCGCGCTTCCCAGGGATAGGACTCGGGCACCGGTTTTCCCCGGGGTAGGTCGCCGGTGCCAGGAATGGTTTGGTCGAAGTCGATCGAGGCGCCGGTCATCAGACCCGACTCACCCGAAGCCAGGAAACAGATGCCCCGGGCCACCTCCTGAGGCTTCAGAATCCGACCGAACGGTTGGCTGGCTTCGGCGGCCACCAACCAGTCGTCGGTGGCGTCATGGAACTTCTTTTGCACCTCGTGCTCGGCCGGCGTATCCATCCAGCCCGGGTTCAGCATGTTCACGCGAATTCGCTCGGCCATCAGAGAGAAGGCGGCGTTGCGCACCAGCGCCTCCAGGCCGTGTTTGGAAGCGGCGTAGGGATAGAGCACCTCGTTGGCGCCGTGGTGAGCGATGCTGCTGATCAACACCATCGACCCCTCGACCTGCTCCCGCTTCATGATGCGGGCGAAGGCGCTCACCAGCAGGCCGGGCGTCTGCACATTCAGCGTCAGCATGGCGCGCCACATGTCGGCCGTGGTGTTCCACACCGTGCCCCGCCAGGTCGCGGCAGCACAGTTCACAAAAGCATGCACGGTGCCGAAACGCTCCTCGGTGGCGGCCACCACCGCCTCTACCCCGTCGTCGGTACCCAGGTCGGCGCTAAGAAAGTGGGCCTCGCAACCGTCGCCCGCGAGCTCGGCCCGAGCGTTCTCACCCTTCGTTTGGTTGCGCCCCACCAGTAACAAGCCAGCCACTCCCCTGGCCTTCATCAACTCTGCGGTGGCCAAACCCAAACCCTGGGTACCCCCGGTAATCACCGCCACCTTCCCAGCAAATGAAGCATGGGCATAGGGTGCGTCGGGGTCGAGTCGTTGATCCATCTGATCCATGAGCCGACACTAGCGGCGTGTCGACACTAGGCGGTACTGGGCCCCGGCGTCGGGCCCGACTTGCCCCAGAGTGCTATCTCCCTCTCGGCCATCCGGTTGGCCAACGTTCGAGACAGGCCCCGCAGCGTCTGGGCCTCAACCTCGGGTTCGGCCTCAAAGAGCGTGTTCAACTCGTGGCGGTGCCAGCGACGCAGCCGACCGTTCTGAATCACCACCGTGGCAGTGGCCAGGGAGGTGTCCGACAGTGCCGAGACCTCACCGATCACTGAAGGGGCGGGCCGGGTCAGCCGCTCACCGCTCGCCAGCGTCACCTCGGCGGCACCCTCAAGCAGCACCCACAGTTCGGTGACCGGCTCGCCGATCCTGGTCACCACGCCCGGGTTGGCGACCTCGCGACCGCTCTCCCACAACTGGGCAAACTCGCGGCGGCCCATTCGGTGGAACACCTCGGTAAACACCTGCTCGGCATCGGGGTCAAGCTCCACCGGGCGTCGCTCCCGCCACACCCGGATGATCTGTCGCAAACTCACCAGAGCAAACAACACGTTGGCCACTATCACCGGCGAGGTCTGGATCCAGAGACCCCAGATAGCAAAGGCCACGCTGTTGGCGAAGAGGGTTACCCGTAGCCATAACTCGTCCCGGATCGCCGGTGCCGCCACGTACAACGCATAGGCCAGGCTCACAAAAATGTCAGGACCACTCATCACCCACTCCAGAAGGGCAAGAGCCCCCTACGACACTCCCCGCCACCCACACCGGTGGCCAGCGAAAGAGTAGCCGAGCAGCTACCGGTAGCGGGCCACGAGCTCTCTCACCGCAACAGTTCCTCCGCGGTCGGGGCCTCGAACATTCCCACCCACTCGCGCAGCTCCTCGATCGAGATGCTGAAGGTGCCGGCCGGGAGATCCGCATTCCGTTCTGCAACCCGCTCCCAGAGAGTGTCGAACGAAGCATCGAGGAAGACTGTTTCCACCTGGGCTCCCAGATCCCGAGCGCGTTGGCGATAGTGATCTCGTTCCGCCCGAGTCCAAAGGCCCCAGTCCAAGATCACGCTGACCCCGGAGGTGAGAAGGCGCTCGGCAAGTACCCACTGCAGATCCTCGACCAGACCTCGCCGCTCATCGCGGGCGGCGGCCTCCGCATCGTCGGGGTAGAGCCGACACAACCATGCATCCCCACTTAGCACGGCCCCGGCACCCGCAGCCTGAAGCGCCCTCGCCCTGGTGGTCTTGCCCGACCCCGGCAAGCCACAGAGCAGGTGAAGCGTTGGCGCCATGGGGCCATCCTGTCGGGCTCGCCCGGCTGAGGGCAATCGGATTTCCCGGAAGCTTCGCCCACTCAGATTCGAGTGTCGGGTCGAACATAAGAGGAGCCCGGGCCGCCGTAACTCAGGCCGAAGCCCGGTAGACGCTCCGGGTTCGGTCCAGGAAGCGTGGCGACCGCAGCTCGCCAGGCGGCGACAAGAGCGTCCTCAGCTTCGTAGTCGAAGGGGTCTTCGAGCACTCGCTCCTCGACCCCGCCTGGGGCCGGCGGATTCTCGGCCAGCCATCGCGCGGTACGGCGAATCGCATCACGGGCCGGCACCAGATCGGTGTAGCCCAGCAGATGCTCCAGTTTGGCCAGGCTCGCCACCTTGTGGGTGGTGCGATGCTGACCCACCATCGGCCAGGTGCAGGGCGCCAGTTCGAAAGGCATGTTCACCACGTCCCACGCATGTTCGAGCTCATCGGCCACCAGCTCCACCACCTGGACGATGGTGAGCGTCTCGAGGTCGCCGCAGTTGAACACCTGGCCGGCCGCGGCGTCGGGCTGGTCCACCGCCAACAGAATGGCGTGGGCCAGGTTCTCGGTGAACCCATAGGCGTTGAGCGTTTGACCACCGTCAGGGACCACGATGAACGGCCGATCATCGAGCACCCGCCGCACCACACACCATTCTCTTGGCGCCAACTGCCGAGGCCCGTAGACCATCGGATACCGGAAGTGGGTGGCCCGAGGCTGATAATCAAACAGCATCTGCTCGGTGCGGCGAATGCGATAGCTCTTGCCGTCCTCTTCCTCGGTTGAGGTCACCGCATCTTCCCGGGTGGGCACCGGCATACCCGGCGGCTCCCAGGCGTCGGCGTTGAAGTAGCCCCGGTAGGCAGGCATGCCACCCACCGAAACAAACTGCTCGCACCGACCGGCCAGCACCTTTGCCACCGCCCGCAGCCGTCCGTAGGTAGCCACGACGACGTCGAAGGAGCGGTCGCCAAGCACCTCAACCAAACCTTCCTCACTGCGCACATCGCCATGGAGGTGGGGCACATGGGCCACCTCGTCCAGCTCGTGGTTTCCGGTATGCAGCACGGTGACATCGAAGCCGCGCTCGACCAGCCCGTGAACGATCGACGGACCGGTCGGCCCCGTGCCGCCGATTACCAGTGCCGTCTTCATTGACCGTGTCTCCCCCGTTGTCTGTTGCCGGTTCCCGCTTTCGCAGGTCTCCCCGCATGACAGTATGCGAAGCTGACCCGGCAGGTGATCCACAACGCGTCCCCCAACGCAGGAGGCAACACATATGGCTGGCCCCATGGAAGGCGTGACGATTCTCGATCTCTCGGTGGCGCTGACCGGCCCGCTGGCCACCGGCATGTTGGCCGACCAGGGGGCCGCGGTCATCAAGGTGGAGCGGCCGCCCTTCGGCGACCAGGTCCGCTACGTCGGCACCAACGCCAACGGCATCACATCGATGTTCCAGGTAGCCAACCGAGCCAAGCGCAGCATCGTCATCGACCTGACCGACCCCCGTGGCGTCGAGCTGGTACTGGAGATGGCGAAATCGGTTGACGTGTTCATTCACAACTACCGACCCGGAGCGGTGGAGCGGATGGGCATCGACTACGAGACCGTCAAGACCCTCAACCCCGACGTGGTTTACGCCTCCCTCAGCGGCTTCGGCCAGAGCGGCCCCTACACCGAACGGCGGGTCTACGACACCGTGGTGCAGGCCCAATCCGGGTTGGCCGACAACCAGACCGGGCTCAACGACGAGAACCCGGTCTTCCTACGCCAGCTGATGGCCGACAAGGTCACTGCCTACACCGCCTGCCAGGCCATCACCGCGGCCCTGTTCGCCAAAGCGATGGGACGGGGCGGGCAGCACCTGGAACTCTCGATGCTTGATGCCAACGTGGCGTTCCTCTTTGTCGACGGCGCCGGCCATGAGGTGGCCCTCGACGGCGACCATCGGGGGCCAACGTCGGCGGCAGCCACCAACACCGCGCTGGCTCTGGCCGACGGGTTCATGGCCATCACGCCGGTGACCGACGCTGAGTTCCACGGCCTGGCCAAAGCGTTTGGTGTTGATTCCAGCGACCCCCGACTGGCCACCATGGCCGAACGCTTCTCGAACCGCGAGACGATGAACGGAGTGATGCGCCAGATCCGAGAAGCGGCCACCTCGGTCACCGTTGCCGACGCCTGTGCCGCCATGGACGCAAACGACTCCCCGTATGGCGTGGTGCTCTCAGTGGCCGAAGTGCCCGACGACCCCCAAGTGCAAGCCAACGAACTCTTCATCGAGCACACCCATCCGGTGATGGGTCGGATTCGCCAAACCCGACCGCCGGTCATCTTCGATGGCACCCCGAACGAGCTGGCCAACCTCGACTGCCCCACATTGGGCCAACACACCGAAGAACTCGTAGCCGAAATCGGCTGGGCCGACCGCATCGATGAGTTACGCCAGGACGGCGTGGTCAGCTAGCCCAGCGGGCGCGGCCCGGCAGGGTTGCGCCATCGACAACGTGCAACGGGTGTCTGACACCCGTTGCAGGTGTTTGAGTTGTCCGGCACACCGCGCCGGCCTGCTCAGATTCAGATGCCCAAGTCCTGAGCCAGGCGACTGCGCTTCACTTTGCCCGTTGGCGTCGTCGGGATGGCCTCAGCCCGGAAGAGGTGCTTCGGTCGCTTGTGCGCAGCCAGACGATCGCGGGCCCAGGCTGAAACTTCGGCTTCGTCGACGTTGCCGACGATCACCGCACACACCGCTTGGCCCCAGCGATCATCATCACGACCAAACACGGCGACGTCATCCACACCCGGGCACCGACGGAGTTCGATCTCGACCTCGAGCGGGTACACGTTGACCCCGCCGGAAATGATCAGATCGTCCCGGCGGCCATCGAGATAGACATAGCCATCATCGTCGATACGACCTAGATCGAACACCGAGAACTCGTTGCCGTTCCATGCGGCCTCGGTGGCATCGAGCCGTTCCCAGTACTCGAAGCGAGCATGGTCGGGCACGGCACACCAGATCACGCCGTCGGGATCGACCCGCAAACGACGGTTCTTGCGAGCGCGTCCCACCGAAGCCGGAGCGGCCCGCCAGTCCTCGGGCGAAGACACCGTGAACTGGCCCTCCGTGGAACCGTAGAACTCCCAGACCGAGCCCTCAGGGAAGGTCTCGGTGGCCCAGGCCTTGATGTCATCGGGACACGGAGCGCCGGCATGCAGAACCCGCCGGAAGCTGGACAGGTCCACGGCCAGGTCTCCCGCGATGCCGTCGGCAGTCTCCGATCCGTCACGGGTGGGGGTGCGGTCCGATTCACTGTTGGCGTTGGCGAGCCCGGCATTGCGGAGACGCTGAAGGTGGGCAGGCGCGAGAAACGTCGACGTCGGCCTGGTTGCGACTACCGCTTCACACCACGCCGTCGAGGTAAACGAGGCGTCGGCACCGGAGGCCGGAATCACCACGTCGCCACCGGCGAGAAGGCTGCACATGGCGAAACGGAGCGGAGCGGAGTGATACAGCCGACTGGTTACCAGGTGGACGTCTCCGGGCCGGAAATCCCAGCATTCGATCTCCTCGGCATACATCGCTTCACCATCGGCGGCCGACAGCACCCCGGCCCACACCCCCTTTGGAGTGCCGGTGGTCCCCGAGGTGTACAGCATGGGCCGACCCAGCGGGAAGCGGCCCAGCTCAACATCGCCGCCGGAGCCTGGCCCATCATCAAGCGATTCCCAGTCCGCCTCGGTCACGATAAGGCCCGGTCGAGCGTCATCGAGCAGCCGCTGGCGTTCATGGGGCAGCAACGCCGGATTGATCAGCACGGGAACGATTCCCGCTCGCAGAGCGCCCATCGCCAAATTGATATAGCGCGCCGAGTTTCCGGCAATCACGGCCAGTCGATCACCAGCGCCAAGGCCCCGGGCGTGCAGCTTGGCGACCAGGGCCCGCTGGTCGATGTCGGCCTGGGTGGGCGTTAGTCGCTCCATCGGCCAGCTACGTCGAGTACCGGGTCAACGACTTCACGGGCCGACGCAGACGGGGTTCGGTACAGACGATCTTGATGGGGACGATCTTGATGGGACGATGCCGATCCGACTCATCAGCCGTGGACGCAAGAACCATGGACAAAACGTAGCCAACCACAACCGGCAACGGGTATCTGACACCCGCTGCCCGCCGCGGACGCGGACGCGTCCGGTCGGCGTCAGTCGTCGAGGTCGACATCCAGGTCGATGTCGTCGACTTCGGCGTCGTTGAGGTCGGAGGTGTCGACGTTGATGGTGTCGCCGTCGACCGATACGTGCTCGTCAACCCAGTCGCCTCTGATACTCAGATTGTCATCGCTTTCCTCGATCACGAGTTCTGGACCTTCGCCGGTGGTGGTGTCGTCGATGGTGACCGTGGCGTTTCCGTTCTCGTCTTCAACTACTTCGACGTCGAGATCGCAGGCGGTTAGCCCGACAAGAGCGAGAAGACCGAGGCCAGCGGCGGCCATTCGAATCGTGCGGCCCCGAGAGCTTCGAACCGCAGGGCGAGGAGTTGTAGTGGATGCGTTTGTTGTGTTGTTTTCCATGACCCCATCGTCTAGAAACCAACGGGCGAGAACCATTGGGTATAACCCGGACCCACCCTCAGGGTCGACGTCAGGGATGCCCTAGCTCCGGTGCCCGGAAGCGGCGATGGAGAAACCCACTTCGGGCGCCAGACGCCTATGGATGCAGGCTGATAATGCGGCCGGTCGATGGGGCTACCGCTCCTGAGCGCACCTCGTGCCAGGTTGCTTCGGAAGCTTCGGCGCCGTTGCTGGTCTCGACCGTTAGCCAGCTTTGACTGGCTTCGATGAACGTCGTCAGGGCCTCGGTGGTGCGCTGTTCGTAGCCGTCGGCGCCCCACTCGTCGCGGCGCCGAGATACCTCGGTAGGCGCAAAGAAGAGTTCCGGTGTTGGGCCGGCGGTGACCGCCACCTGCGGGGCATCGTGGTGGCTCATGCCGACCACCATCGAATGGGCCAGGCTCGACCCGAGGTGGTCATGGATCGCCGCCACCACCCCACTGTTGCCCGACATGTCGACCACCACCGAAGCATCCAGAGCCAACGAATCGATCGAATCGTAGGTGACGACCTGATCATAGAAGCCGAGCGAGTTCACAAAGTCGACGTTGGCGGCGGAAGTCAGCCCGACCACCCGCAGGTCGCGCTGTGCCGCCCGCTGGGCGTAGCTGATCGCCGTCTTTGATGACGCCGACAACACCACGGTCTGCTCGGCCCCCCGATAGTCGTCGGCGGCGAAGAACTCGTCGGCCAGAAAGCCCGTCAGGAACAGCCCGCGCAGCAGCGAGTGGCGATCCTCGTTATCGGTGCCGTCGGCGTACCACGGGTCACGGTCGGTGCGGACGTAGTTGCGGTAGACCTCAGCATGGGCCTGACGATGGGCGCCGTCATCCCTCACCCCGTCGCGACTCAGCCCGGCCGACAAGGTGTGATGGCTCGCCATCGGAAACCAGCCGTAGTAGCGGCCGCCGACCTCAACCTCCGGATGGGCCGACTCCACCACATCGGCCCAACCCATTGCCGGCACCCGACCCCAGCCATCGGAGGCGGGGAAGAAGTCCCAGTAGCCGAGCATGTCACCAGCGACGGCATAGGTGATGTTGTTGGCGGTCAAGGCCAGACGATCGACGCGAAACCGAACCTCGCCGTCGGCCAGTGGCGTCATCTCGGCCTCGACAACCCTGGTCTGGGAGTTGTCGGCGCGGCTGACTTCCAGTGTCGTGGCTGAGTTCGAACGGTCGGTGGTGTCGGAGGTCATGGCACAGGACTCTACTCTTCACTCGCCGATCGAGGTCAGGCCTTTGTCCACCCGACGGGGCTGACAATCCGACCGGCGGCCTAGAGTCTTCCGGTAATGACGAACCACGTTCCGGAAGGGCTCCACTCGATCACCCCGTACTTCACCGTCGACGATGCCGATCGGCTGCTCTCGTTTGTGACTACCGCCCTGGACGGCCAAGTGATCAAAGAGGAACGCCAAGAAGACGGCCGGATCCGCCACGCCCGTGTCCGCATCGGCGACTCCGTAATTATGGTGAACGAGGCCGGAGCTGACTACGAGGCGAATCGGTCCCAAATGCATCTCTGGGTTAGCAACGTCGACACCGTGTTTGCCACCGCCCTCAGCCAAGGGGCAACCGCAGTAACGGAACCCAACCAGCGGCCATACGGCGACCGCATGGCCGGGTTCGTTGACCCCTGCGCCAACCTCTGGTGGATCGCCTCAGCGACGACCAGAAGACCAAACGGACTAGAGGCACCATGACTGAAATCGACATCAAGACCGAACGGCCTCGCGTCGACGAACTGCTGGCGCGGTACCGTCCGGAAATCGGGAAGGACTTTGACGGCTACCGCAATCACGTCCACCGAACCATCACGTACGCGATGCACTTCCTCCAAAACGACTCCAGCAGGGAACAGCTCGTAGAGACGGCATTCGTCTATCACGACATCGGACTTTGGACCGATCGTGCGTTGGCCTACCTCGAGCCATCCGAGACTCTGGCGCTCAGAGACAACGAAGCACTCGGTTGGGGGCTGGATCCAGATGCTCTTCGCGGCGCCATCCACTGGCACCACAAGGTGACGCGTTATCGCGGACCTCACCAAGAAGTCGTCGAAGCGTGCCGTAAAGCCGACTGGATCGACGCCACCATGGGCCAGGTACGGAAAGGAATGAGCAAGGCAAACGTCGCCAGCGTGGAGTCGGCATTCCCGAACTTTGGCTTCCACAAAACCCTCATGCGGTTACCCACGGACCACGGGCAGTCCTTGGCCGCAGGTGGATGGAAGGTCCTGCGCAACATCGTGAAGCGGTGAGGGGAAGGGAGGACCAAGCACCTGGTCTTTAGCCTGCCGCGAATCGGGGGTTGACTTTTGGAGGACCGTTATTAAGGTTTCGCTGAGCCCTATGTTACCCGGAGGTAACTTAATGCGAACTCCCGTTCTGAAGACACCCGTCCGCTTGATGGCCCTGTTCAGTGCAGCGGTCATGATCGCCACCCTCCTGGTTGCCGCACCAACGCCGGCAGCCGCCCAAACGGTTGACCATCCCGTCATCGTTGTGGCCGGCACCGCGTCGCCAGCGGCCGCTCTTGTGCCACTGCAAGCACGGCTTTTGAACGACGGTTACGACGCCTACATCTACGAGCTGCCGGGCCTGGGTTTCGGAGACATCGGCGAAAGCACAGCACCGCTGGTCGGATTTGTCGCCGACATCCTGGCAGCCACCGGGGCCGACAAAGTTGATCTCGTCGCCCACAGCCAGGGCGGGCTAGTCGCCCGGTACTACATCAAGAACTTGGGCGGCGATGCCACCGTAGACAGCCTGGTCACCCTCGGCACACCGAACAATGGCACGGCATTGGCCAACATCGGCAACGTTCTCGGTATCGACGGGATCTGCATCGCTTGCGAGCAGATGTCGATCGGTTCATCGTTCCTCAATGACCTCAACGCTGGCGACGACACCATTGGTTCGGTGTCCTACACCAACCTCTATACCAGCTTCGATGAAATCGTCTTCCCCGCCCAAACTGCACGCCTCGACGACGGAGCAACCAACGTCCGCCTGCAAAGCCAGTGCTGGGCCCGGGTCGTTGGCCACGTCGGCCTCACGCTCGACGGCGCAATCTACAGCGGTGTCGAAGATGCACTCGAGCACCGCCAAATCAGTTTCAACTGCTGGGCAATCTAAAGCCGACCCAAGCCATCCCCCCCTGCAATCCTCGCTGCGCTCAGGCCAGCACGTCTTTAGCGGTGGCCACACTCGAACGCCGAATCACTCAGCCGAAGCGGTCTCAACTGCGACGCAAGGCACGATCGATAGCAGCCTGATGCTCTTTCTCCGAACGGCGCTCTAGCGCCTCCCGCGCTGCAGCCGAAAGCGGCTCGCCAGGCGGCACAACCCGCAACCCGACATCAGACTCAGGATCAGTCTCGCTCGATGGAACTCCTATGTACCCACCATAGTCATAGCCAGTGACAACCGAGACGGCCACAGTCCCAGCCGGTGCCGGCTCTGGCGCCGAAGCCACCTCGACAACAAGAGAAAACCCTCGGCCTCCGAAGAGACCGAGGGTTCGCAACTTCTACCAAAATGAATGGTCCTTACGGGACACAACTAGAACTCTCGACAGCCGCGGCGGACACCCCGGTCACAGTGGGGTAATCGGCTGATGAGGCTCCCATCCCCAGATCGAGACGAGGACCGGGATCACAAGCGTGAGATCGTCATCGTCGATACGAGCGACGACATCGAAAGACTCGACGGTGACTGCATTGTCGACTCGGAGCCGACGATGCCCAAGTTCGATGATCTCCAACACATCAAACGCAGACACTAAATAGTCCATGACTTGATCAGTAAGGTCATAGCGCAAGAAGTCGTCAGCGGAGTAGAGACCGCGCTCCAAGTCCCGCTGCTCGGGCAGCTGCGAGCGGACCTGGCTTGCGAGCCTTGGCCGCCAGCCAGGGTCGAGCCGCAACAGCGCTACGCGTCAGCGATTGTGCTGTTGACATCGGCGAGCTGCGCAGCAAGCAGAGCCTCTCGCTCAGCGCTTGTCGCCGCGTTCGCGTGTACATAGCAATGCCCAGGGTCATAGCTAGCCCGTTCCTCATCGCTCATCTGGTCGAGGTAGGCCATCTCGGCCCGTCGCCCCGCGACCGTCGCCCGGTCAAACGGCGGCTCTGATTTACCTTCCTTATCTGCCATACCCCGAGTGTAGATGCGAGGTGTGACAAGAGTTGACGCCAGCTGTCGACGGCGGGCTGCCGCCATCAAGCGCGTCTTCGGAAGCGCCAAATGACCCAGTCAACACGAAACCCCCGACCTCCGAAGAGACCGAGGGTTCGCTACTTTCGTCAAAATGAAATGGTCCTAACGGGACACAACTAGAACCCCGGCACGACTGCGAACATGGCGCTGCGAGGTGGAATGCCCGATGCTGGGCGGTGTTGAACGCTGGTTGCTTCAAGTTTGCGGCCACTGTTCAATCTTGACTACATTCCCCCCCCCATGAATATACGGCGGGGTATTTCGGTCCTTATTTCTGTGTTTCTGGTGGCGTCGATGCTGACGCTCACACCACGAACTGGAACTAGTCCAGCGGGGGCACAAGCCCAGCATTGCAACAACCAGCCAGGCACCATCTTCGCTGTCGCTGGCCAAGTAACCCAAGGCACCCCCGGCAACGACGTCATTGTCGGCACCACCGGTGCCGATGTGATCCGCTCCGGCGGGGGACGCGACCTGATCTGCAGCTTCGGTGGCAACGACAACATCTCCACCCAGGGCGGATCAGCCGAAATCCACGCCGGTCGCGGCTGGGACATCATCAACCTGACCCAAGGATCCCCCACCGCACCCAACACCGTGTTCGCCGGACCCGGCAACGACACCATTTGGGACTCC
>CALAML010000267.1 GCA_937925845.1 uncultured Acidimicrobiales bacterium
CGATGCCGACGTCGGGGTGGTGGATTTAGATTTGGCCGATCTGGCCAGCGTGCGTGATGCCGCCGAGGTTGTTGCCCACGAGTCGCGGCTCGATGTGTTGGTCAACAACGCCGGGGTGATGTGGAATCCGAAGACCATCACCACCGATGGCTTCGAATCGCAGTTCGGAGTGAATCATCTCGGCCACTTCGCCCTCACGTCGCTGTTGTTGCCAACGCTTGAAGCGACCCCCGACAGTCGAGTGGTGACGGTCTCGAGCAGCGGCCATCGGTTGGGCAATGGCGACTTGTTCTGGGACGACATCAACGCCGAACACAACTACCACCCGAGGAAGCGGTACTACGCCAGCAAGCTGGCCAACCTGCTCTTCACCTATGAACTCGATCGTCGGCTGCGGGCCAAGGGATCAACAACGATTGCCGTTGCCGTTCACCCCGGCGGGTCCATCACCGAACTCACGCGCCATCTGCCGAAGCCGCTGGCGCTGGTATGGAGGGCGATGGAGCCGCTGGTGAACTCGGCCGAGGAAGGCGCCTGGCCGACCGAACTGGCCGCGACCGCACCAGGCGTGGAGGGCGGCCAGTATTTTGGACCCAGCCGGCTCGGCGAATTGTCTGGCCCCGCCCGCCAGGTCGACTCCAGCAAAGCCAGCAAAGACCCAGCCAAAGCAGCACGCCTCTGGGACCTGTCGATCGAAATGACCGGTATCGATCCCGAGCTCTGAACAACCTCTACACCGGCTGAGCTCAGCGCATAAGTTGGGTGCATGTCTTCATTCAGTGGTGAACAATTGGCCGGCCAGTACCGAGCGGCGAGGCAACGTATCACCGAGCTGCTTGATGGGGTTTCCCCCGAACAGGAGCAGCTGGTGGTTCCCACGTGTCCCGATTGGACGGTGCGCAACCTCCTGAGCCACAACGAAGGTTTGGCCGCCGACCTGTCAGCGGGACGACGGAGCAAAGATGTCCAGGCCTGGATCGACGGCCAAGTGGCCGAGCGCAGCGACATCGACGTAGCCGACCAGCTCGCGACGTGGAACGAAACCACGGGCCCGGCGTTTGAGGCTGCGCTCGAACAGACCCCGCAGATGGCGGCACTGGTATTTGATGTGATCACCCACGAACACGACCTGGCCGGAGCTCTCGGAGTGACCTCGGACCGCGCCTCGGACGGAATCCCGATGGTGATGGAGCTTCAGGCCAGAATGATCGCCAAAGATCTCGAAGCCAACGGCCTCGCCCCGGTGCGGATCGTGACCGAACACGAGACCTACCAGTACGGCGAAGGTGAACCCGGTCTCGAGCTTCGAGGCTCACTCTTTGAGATGTTTCGCCTTACCGGCGCCCGTCGCAGCGCCGATCAACATCGCGCCAGCGATCACGACGGCGATATCGAGCCCTACCTCACCGGCATGCACCACAACCCGCTGCCGCTCACCGACATCAGTGAATAGTCGGTGAGCTTGCTTCGAAGCGAGCCTTTTCGAAAGTTGTCACACCCCTTCGTCATACTCAGAAACATGTGTATGGCATGTGACGGAATATCCGAAGAAAAGATCGCCCAATGGCTTGAGATGACGATTCTCACCAACGGCTGGGCATTACAGGGGGTGGAGCCTCCGGACCCGAGTAATCCGGCGGGCGGCTGGCTCTACACGGTTGGAGCGACAGAGAGTTTTGGTCTGCCCGAACTGGTCATTGCCGACCGGCCCATCGACGAAGCGGGCCACGTATTGAACTGGGCTGTTCAGCTTCTTCGAGATGGCGGGAGCCTGGATGATCTGGATGCTGACCACGTGCTTTGGGTGCCGGTCCATGATGAGCATCTGCCGACCGACCTCTTCGCCAGCTACACCAATCACTACGGCGAACCGCCCCGCACCGGGCAGATGATCCAACTCTTTGCCAGCACGCGGGAGCACAGTGCGGAATGCATCAAGGACTCGAGCACGAATCTCTCCGATCCCAGCCAGAGGCCCGACGACTCATGGCCTTACTGATCCGACCCATCGGAGCAGAGGCCGAGGGTAGGAATGGGGTGCTACCATGAGTTCTATGGCCGTGAAGAAGTTGTCGGTGGCACTGGATGAGTCTGTGGCGGCTGGAGCGGCGCTGGCTGCGGAGCGCAACGGTGTGAGCTTGTCGGCGTGGCTCAACGCGGCGGCCGGGCGGGCTCTTGTTGTTGAATCCGGCCTGGATGCGGTGCGGTTGTGGGAGGCCGATCATGGCGAGTTAACCGTCGACGAGTTGGCGTGGGCCGATGCAGTGCTCGACGGCGACGCCACTCGATAGCTTTCCGCTGTCGAATGGGGATGACCTATGACGCTGGAGCGTTAATCGCAGCTGAGCGAGCGAGCCGAGAGTTGTGGGCCCTGCATCGACGTTCTCTTGAGCGCGGTGATATCCCGACCGTTCCTTCGGGAGTGTTGGGCCAGGCCTGGCGGGGTGGCCCCCAAGCTCAGCTCTCAAGATTGTTGGCCGGCTGTCGAGTTGAAGATCTGACTGACGCCCGTGCCCGCTCTGCTGGTAGTGCCTGCGGTGTCGCCGGTAGTTCGGATGTGGTCGATGCATCTGTCGTGGTGGGTGCCGCGGCGAGGGGAGACCTGGTTGTAACAAGCGACCTCGATGACCTGGAACGCCTACGGGACGCGCTGGGCGTTGCTGTCCAGCTCTGGGGAATCTGAGCGACGCTCCAATGTGCAACGAGCCGACCCCCAAGCTGGTGACGTGGCTCAGGCGGGCGTGAGGGTGTAGCGAATCGGGAGGGTTTTGTGGCCGCCGACGAAGGTGGTTTTCATGGTGGTGGGATCGCCAGCCAACTCGATCGTTTCGATCCGCGGTAGGAGGTGGGCAAAGAGGCGACGGAGTTCGTTGCGGGCCAACTGGGCGCCCAGGCAAAAGTGAATACCGTAGCCGAAGCTCACGTTGCGATCGGCGTTGCTGCGCTCGATATCGAACCGCAGGGGATCCTCGAACACCTTGGGGTCCAGGTTGGCCGCCTTGTACGACAGGTACAGCCAATCGCGGGCCTTGACCTCCTCGCCACAAATCTCGGTGTCGGCTTGGGCGGTGCGCATGAAGTGACGAACCGGCGCGGTCCAGCGGATCATCTCAGCATTAACAACACCGTGCTGTTGAACACCGCGAACTAAGGGTTCTCCCCCGTGCCTCCGCCGCCGGCCAACCAGACGGTCATGGTCACATTGGCCGAGGGCCAGAGCATGTCCATCAACGACTCTTACGGCGCCGTCTGTGTGGAGGGCACCATTACGATCGACGACACCGATACCGACATCGGCAACGCGGCCTACGCGATCAGCAACGCCACCACCGGGGTGTACGACCAGCACTAGATGGCCCCCGAGGGCTAGGAGACTCCCAGCGACCGGAGGCGGTCGACGCGGTCGTCATCGGCACCGAGGTACTGGACCAGCACCCCGAGCACCTTCTCGACATTGAGCGAGTCGGCGGCGTGCATTTCTTCGAGATCGGCCCAGTCCTTGGTGCGATTGAAGAACGCCTTAAACACTGCAAGATCCCGACAGGCCAGAAACGGCACACGCTCACCGGCAAACTCTTCGTATCGAGCCCGACTCGCGGCCTCGACGTGGAAGTCGGTGGTGTTGAAGAAGATGTCGACCGGAGTCTCGGCCCACCACAGTCGAGTTTGGCCATCTCGGTTGATGGCGTCGCGATCGTTGGCGCTCACCTCGATGCCATCCGGAAGCGCGTCGTAGACCAGTTCGGCTTGTTCAGTGCCGACAAAGACGTTGATATCGATGTCGATCGTGGCTCGGGCCCGTTCGGTGCACCACGCCAGAGCAAGGGCTCCACCAAAGGCGTGGGTGATGCCGCCCGACGTCAGCTCCCGATGCAGCCGAACGATCTGGTCGACCAGGTTCATTTCGAACCAAACACCGGCATCTCGAGACGGTCGGCGTGTCGAGCCGGAAACGCAGCGGCAAGTTCCAGCACCGCCGCGAGTTCCTCGCCGCGGGGGAGTTCCGTCGAACCGCGCTGGCGGCGATGCAACTCCACGTCAGCGGCGAAACCGGCAGCCGCCAGAACGCGATTCAGGGTGGCTACGTTTGGCGATTTTGAGCCCGACTCGTAGGCGGCCAACGTCGAGTGAGAGGTGCCAGCGCGCTGACCCAGCTCCCTCAAGGTCAGCCCGGCTCGGCGACGAGCGGTCCGCAACAGCTCTGCAGAATCCATCCCCCTATGCTAGCTGGTTGGTATCCAAACAGATACCAACCCAGCCGGTCGAAGACGGTTTGGCCGCTTTGTACCCTGAGACGGCGTGGTTTAGCTCGCGGTGACGGTGGCCGCCTCAACGAAGTTGCTGAGGGCGCCGCGGATCGGGCTCAGGTCGACCCGGTTGATGTTGTGGCGCTTGCGGAG
>CALAML010000268.1 GCA_937925845.1 uncultured Acidimicrobiales bacterium
GGAGTTCGAGACCACCCTGGCCCGGGCCACGAACTGGGCCGAGCGTGGTCATCGAGTCGGCCGAAGCCAGCTCGAACTGGCCCCGGCATCCGCCGAAAGGTCGCCGGCCGCAGCACCGGTAACCAGCAGCCGTCGTTCCAAGCCGGTAGTGGTCGACCGAGGTGCCAAAGAGGTGCGGCTAACCGGCGCGACCACCTCGGTTGGCATCGATCCCAAGAGCGGCGTGGTCCAGTCGATCACCGCCAAAGATGTCGAGCTGCTGGCTCGGCCCATCGAGCTCAGCCTGTGGCGAGCCCCGACGGACAACGACGGTGTGAGCACCGGCTGGATGTCGGAGTTCGCCGGTGTGCGGCGTCGGTGGCTCGAATGGGGACTCGATCCGACATCAAGCACGTACCGCACCGAACTCGATGCCACCCAACTTCGAGCCAAAGACGAGGCCGCCACCTGGGTGTCGCGGTTCACCGTTCGAAGCGCAGGCGTTTGGGAGGTGGCCCACAAACAGGCGATACAGATGCACGCCGACGGCTCGATCGAGATTGCGGAAGCAGTCCGCATACCCGACACACTTACCGATATCGCACGGGTCGGAGTCCGGTTCTCTCTGAAGGCAGGGCTTGATCAACTCCAATGGCTTGGTGAAGGGCCACACGAGAGCTACCCCGACCGGAGGACCTCGGTCACCGAGGCCCGCTGGAAATCGACCGTGGCCGAGCAGTACCACCCATATGTGTTCCCGCAGGAACACGGCAGCCACGGCGCCACTCGATGGTTCAGCCTCACGCGGTCCGGTTCAAGAAACGGGCTGCGGATCGATGTGGCTCCGAGCACCGCCAACGAACCCGACCGTCTGGCCTTCAGTGCGCTGCACCATCATGTCGAGGACCTAACTGTGGCCACCACCACCGCCGAGCTGACGCCGACCGAAGAGGTGCACGTACATCTTGATGCGGCCCGTCGCGGCGTTGGCACCGGGGCCTGTGGGCCCGACACCCGATCGGCCTTCCTGATAGGCCCCGGGCTCTACCGCTTCCGCTACCGGATCACGGCGTCCTGAGCAGCCTCATCGGCGCGGCAACAGGGGCTGGCGGCGCTGCGAGGCGCACGGGCAACCGGTCCGTTAGTCGTTGGCTTGTTCGGCGACGATCTCTGATACCGGTCGAAGGTCGACGATCACGGTTGAATCCTCGGTGTCCATGTTGGCGACTGGCTCGGGCATCTCGGCGGCGTCGTTGTTGGCGTCGTCGTTGTTGGCGTCGTCATCGAGGGAGACATCGGCATCTACATCGGCATCTACATCAACATCGGCATCGGCATCGGCATCGGCGTTTACATCGACATCGGCGTCGATGGGTTCGAGCTGAGTGTCGGTTTGGTTGGTTGCGACCTCGGCTGGTGGGGCGGGCGGTGTTTCGGCGACGGAGATGGTCGGGCTATCGGAAGCGGAGCCGGCTTCGGTCGTGACAACTGGGACCGGGGACGTGATCGGCGAAACCTCGGTGGTGACTTCCTCGCTCACCAACTCACTCCCGAGGTCCGACTCACGCACCGGCTCCGAACGATCGGCGTTGTGGTCGGAGCTGGCCGAGACCGCATCGCTGGTCGTCAAGTCGGGTGCCGAGTAGCGCATCATCGGGCGCAGGCGGTTCACCCACAGCGTGTACCCGGCGCCGGTGAGGTGGACCCCGTCAACGGTCAACGATGGTTCCAAGCGGCCACGATGATCGGCGAAGTCATGGTGCAAGTCGAGGTAAGTGACCTTGCGATCGTTGGCAATTCGGCGCAGGGCCAAGTTCGTCTCACCGACCTTGCTGTTGAATCGGTCGGCGCGGGGGAGGAGACTCTGAAGCACGACCCGCGTGGCGGGCGACTGCTTCTCGATGCGGTCGATGACGGTGGCCACATTGCCGGCGATCTCGGAAATGTCGACACCGCGGGTCAGGTCGTTGGTGCCGATCATCACAAAGACCGACGCGGGCACGCCATCGGTGATCTCGCCAAGACGCTCAGCGGTTTCAGCCGAGACCTCCCCGCCAATCCCGCGGTTGCGCACCGGAAGACCGGGGAAGGCTCCGGCCCAGTCACCATCTTCGGTAAGGGAATCGCCGAGCATGACGATGTCTCCGGCTCGAATCGGGAAGGCCCGATGCAGATCGAGCGCATGGGCTCGTGGGTCTCGGACGATGTCCTGGACGAGTTGTTTCAGGCGTGCGCGCATACGCCGGGTAGTCTCGCGCACTTCAAACCCAGCTCCAACGCCAAAGCACGGCGAATCCGGCCCCTATCGGTACACATGTCGCCGAGCGTGTTCGAACCGGGACTCCATGGTGTTCCCATGGCGCCGATACGGTGTTGCCGGTGCCCCCTACTACCCCAAACCCCCGACCTGGCGCGGCCCGCCACCAGCTTCTGCTGGCACTGGTGATAGCGCTCGCGCTCACCGCCGCTTGCGGCGACTCCGATACCGCCGGCGGCGCCGACGCCGGAGAACTGCCGACACCGACAACTTCTCCCAACGATGGCCTGTTCGAGGACGAGTCTGCCGACACCGCCGCCGATCAACCCGGCGCCGCCACCGAACCGACCGATGCCGGGTCCGAGGCGAACCTGCCCGATGAAGCACTAACCCGACCCGACGGCGCGGTCTGGATCGCCACCGCCACCACCGTCGTCGATGGCGACAGCCTGGATGCCGAGATCGAAGGGCGGGACGTGGAGATTCGGTTGATCGGACTCAACGCCAACGAAGGCGGCGACTGCTTCGGCGATGAGGCCGGAGCGTTTCTCCGCGACCTGCTCGGTGATGGCGAGTTCGAAGTCATCAGCCCGTCCCTCGACCCCAACGACCCAGCCTGGGAGGACGAGTTCGGCCGGCTCCTGCGGTATCTCTACGTCGATGGCCAGTTGGTGAACTACCGACTCATCGCCGATGGCTTTGCCGTGGCCCGGGCCCAAAGCGACCACCCTCTCGCCGGATTGTTCGAGCGCGCCGAAGACGATGCCAGCACCCGCCAACGGGGTCTGTGGGCTCCGGATGCGTGCGGCACACCTGCGGCCGTCGGCATTGAGATTGCCGACTTCAACGCCAACGCCCCCGGCCCCGACGATGAGAACCGCAACGGCGAATGGGTTGAGCTGGTCAACCGCTCCGAGACCGACGTGGCGATGGGTGGCTGGATGGTTCGTGATGAATCAACCCGCCACCGCTACGACTTCCCCGGCGACTTTGTGTTGGCCGCGGGCCAGTCGGTGCGCCTGTTCACCGGGGCCGCTGATGAGCCGTTGTCAGACGACTACCGGGGCACCGCCCTCTACTGGGATGATCCGGCTGGGTCGGTGTGGAACAACGGAGGCGACACCATCCTGGTGCTCGACCCCGCAGGCAACATCGTCGCCAGCGAGCGCTACACCGGCTAGTGGCAATCTCCCTGGAGACCTCCGTCCTAGGAGCCTTCCTAGGCGGTCTTCCAGGGTCGCAGTTTGGCGCCGGGAACGGTGTCGCTGGAGAACTCTTTGGGAAGTTCGGCTAGAAGGTCGACGGCCTCGGCGACCTTGAGGGTGGCGCCGAAGGAGCCACTCTGTTCGGGAGCCGGCACCTCGAGCCACACGCCATCGGCGGCGTCGAGATACATCTGCAAGACGGTGGACCGATCATCGATCAGACCAAAGAAGTCCTCCGGCTTTGCCGAGCTCAAGAACTTCTTGGCCAGCGCCACTGCGGAAGCAGTATCGAGGGCGAGCGGGGTGGACCCGTCGACGGCGCGACCGATCGCCGGGCAGTCGTAGAAAACCCGAAGAATGCCCGGGCGCGGGCGGGTGTCGCCCGTCATCCGCAGGTTCCGGGCTGGTTCGTTGCTGTGACGCCCCTGGCGAGACGTCTGAACCGCGATTGATGCATCACCATCCTCATCGGCAAAAACACGGCGATTGCAAGCGTTACCACCCGCGGTCACCGTCGGACCCCACCATTGAGCACTCGGTTCGCTGGTCTGGTCGCCGGCTGAGGTTGACCGCGTTCGACCGGTCCGTTGCAACCCTCCGATGGCGAAACGACACAGCAGGAGTTGGCCGACTCCTGATCGGCCCGCTTTTCGACAGAGGCCGTAGGGATCAGGCTTTCTTGAGGACCGTCATGGTTTCGATGTGGCTGGTGCCAGGAAACATGTCGAAACACATCACCGTTTCAACGGCGAGCCCGAGTCGGCCCAAGGCGACCAAGTCGACGGCCAGGCTCTTTGGGTAGCAGCTCACGAGAACCAGGCGGTTCAGCACCAGCTTTGCCAACCCGCTATAGCCCTGTCTCAGCCCGGCACGGGGTGGGTCGACGATCACCAGGTCCGCCGGGCTGAGGTCCGGCCCGGTGGTACCGGTGGCGTTGCTGGTCTCTCCCTCAACCGTCATGAGCAGTTGGCGCACATCGCCGGGGCGGGTGGCCAGTTGGGCTGACCCGGCGCCGCCGGCAGCAACCCGGGCTGCCTCGCTCGCCAGCGAGGTCATCGCCGCACCCTCATCGTCGCAGGCGAGGCCACTCAGCCCGAGGCTCAGCAACGGCAGCGCGAAGTTGCCAGCTCCGCTGAAGAGGTCAAGGAAAGTGGACGCTCCGATTCGTGTGGCCAACGCCATCACCTCGCCAACCAAGAGACGGTTGACCGCGGAGTTCACCTGCACAAACGAGGTGACGGGAACGGCGAAGGGGGCAAGCGACGCCGCGGTGCGATAGGGGAGAGTTGGAACCGGGCTCTGCTCGGGATGGCCAACAACCCAGCCCTCGCCGAGGGATTGGCCCAGCCCGAACCGATCAGGCGGTTGAGCCGCATCGGCGACCGCTCCGAGGGCGAGCCCGATCCTCGGCTCGTTGTCGGTTCCGTCGGCGTCGCTCAGCCGGACCTCGACGTGCGTGGTCGAGCCCAGCAGCGTGGGGTTCGCCGCGGTTGCGATTCGAAGCTGGTCGATCGCGGTCCACAACTCCGTTCGCAGCACGGGGCACCCGTCGCGTTTCGCCTGGTTGAAGAAGTCGGCCCGACCCGCCTCCACCTTCATCCGAAGTCGGTTCCGATAGCCGGTGCGCTGGCCGGCGGTGCGTACCGACAACGGAGGTGGCGTCAGGCCGACCTCGGCGAAGGCGGCGCGAACCGTCGCCAGCTTGGTGTCGAGTTCGGCGGTGCGGGTGAGGTGCAGGAGCGGGCAACCACCGCAGCGCTGCTGCACCGGGCAGATCACCGAACCGTCGGTGCTCGCCGGGCTTGTCGGCGCGGGGTCTTTGATTGAAGGGTTGGTTGCTGGGTTGACCACTGCGGGCCGCCTTCAGATCTTTGCTGAGGGTTTGGGTGTCTAGCCGAGCCGTTGGAACGGCGAGGCTTCCTCGAGTTGGAGCGCCAACTCAAGCAGCAGTCGCTCCTGTCCGGTCCGGGCTCCGAAATGCACACCTACCGGGAGGTTGCTGGCGGCATCGTGACCCAGAGGAAGGCTGAGGCCGGGGGCCCCTGTGGCGTTGGCCAGCGCGGTGAAGCTGGCCCACCCCAGCACCTTGGGGATCAGTTCGTCGTAGCTCTTGTGCATGCCCATCTCACCCAGCGGCGGCGGCAGGTGGCTCACCGTTGGGCTGATGAGGATGTCGCGGCGGCCCAGGCCTTCGTTGAACTCCGCCTCCGACTGGCGCAATCTCCGAATGGCGCCCGGGATCTTGTGGGGGTTGCGTTTGGCGTGGCGAGCCAGGCCCCTCGTGAAGTCGGTCAGACCGCTCGCATCGAAGTCGGGGTGGATGACCTTCTGGCCACCGCGCTCGATGGCGAGAGCCAGCACGGCCCAGTACAGGAGGAAGTCGTCAGCAAAGCCAGCCGAAACCGGCACCTCCACCTCTTCGACGTCATGGCCGAGCGATTCCGCCAACGCGGCGGCATCGTGCACCGCTACTTTGGTTGCGGCATCGACCTCGATATCGAGCAGCGAAGTGGTGAGAAAGCCGATGCGAAGCTGACGGGTCAGTGGTCGGTCGACCATCCCAACCAGCGGCAGCCTTGGGTCGTGGTGGAAGTCCTCGGCCGCAGCCAGCACCGCACAGGTGTCGCGAACCGATCGGGTAACCACACCGGACACGCCGATCTTTACCGGCATCTTCTCGTCGTTGGGCGGCTCGACGATGCGACCGCGGCTGGTCTTGAGCCCCACCAGCCCGCAGGCTGCGGCCGGGATCCGGATCGAACCGCCACCGTCGGCGGCGTGGGCCACGGGTACCACGCCGGCGGCCACCAGGGCGGCGGCGCCACCGGAGGATCCGCCGACCGAATGGCCCAGGTTCCATGGGTTCCGGGTGGGAGGGGCGTCAGGGAACTCCGTCGAGCAGGTCAGCCCGTACTCCGGCAAACTCGACTTGCCCAGGCTTACCATGCCGAAGCTCTCGAACATGTCGACGATGGGTGCGCTCTCGGTGGCTGGAGCCGAGCCTGCCATCGAGTCCGAGCCGCATCCAGTCACCAAACCGGCAACCGGCGTCATGTCCTTGATGAAGGTGGGCACACCGGGAAGCGCGCCTTCGAGCTCGGTGGTAGCCCGAGAGCGGGCCCGATCGAAGTCGGTGGTGACGATGGCGTTGATCGATGGCTCGACCGCCTCCGCTCTGGCAATCGCCGCTTCCACCATCTCCAGCGGGCTGACTTGGCGGCGCGCCACCAGGCCGGCGAGCTCCACGGCATCGTGGTCGGCCAATACATCGTTGGCCCCGGCATGCACGTGGCGGCCGGCCCAGGTGTCGGCAGAGGTTTCGCTCGCTTCGGTTGTGCTCACAGGCTCGGCTTTCCGGTTTCGCTAGGACTAGCAATTTGACTATTTCGACGATATCGTCAATTTTGGGATACCGTCCATATGAAGCAACTGCCCCGCCCGCCTCTGCAAGTGAAAACTGAGTGGAGAACCA
>CALAML010000269.1 GCA_937925845.1 uncultured Acidimicrobiales bacterium
CGTTGCCGAGCGGGCCCTTCACTCACTCCGACCACAAATCGCCGAGATCGGATCGCCGCTTTCGCTGCCGCGGTTTTTGGTTGTTCACGCGATGGTCACCTGGAGTCCTGGCCGCCAGCCCGGATGATGTCCAAGGTGAAGGTCACCCGCGCCCGCAACGACCCGGCGTTGCCAGCGAGGGTGATGGGCCGCCCAATGTTGCCAACGACCTGCGTACCCTCCCGTACCAATCCGGTGGCCGGGTCAGCCACAACCTCCACATAGGTCAGCGAGCTCGGACTGACGTCAACGACGTCACTACTGCTGAAGGGACCCTCATCGTCGGAGACGGCGAGTCGCGCTCGGACCAAACCGTTGGTTGTCGAGGATGCCGCCACCTGCCAATTCGGTCGGATGTCATTCTCGTTGTCGATCGGGCCGAACGTCCGTCGTCCAGAGGCGAAATCACCGAAGAGTTCGAGAGTGGCTTCGTAGTCGAATTCGCCCGAAAAGGTGCCGTCGAAGCCCCGAGTCCATGTGATTCGATCGACCGTCAGCCTCGCGGTTCGCACGACGGTGACCTGGTTAACGGTCACGGTCACCACGTTGGAATGGGTGAGTTCGCCATCGGATACCGAGTAGGTAAAGGAGTCCTCACCAAACTGGCCCGCGGGCGGCGTGTAGCGAATCTTGCCATCCGTTGTGATCCCGAGGGCGGCGCCAAATGCCGACCTCGAAATCCGACCGATGACCAGTTCGTCGCCATCGATGTCGCTGTCGTTGGCCAGGACGTCGATCTCGATCGCCACCTCTTGGTCGGTACTCGCCTCATCGCTTTGTGCCACCGGAGCATCGTTGACCGGAGCGATGGTGACCCTCACGGTGCCGGTCGCCGTCTCGAAGCGATTGCTGACGGTATAGGTGAAGAGGTCCTCACCGTAGGCGTTGGCCGGCGGGGTGTAGAGCAGCTTGCCGCTGTCGGTGACCACGACTTCCGCTCCGAGCGAGCTCTCCCGGACTTCGGACACTGATAGCGGGCTGCCATCAAACTCGGTGTCGTTCGCCAAGACATCAATCTCGACCGCAACGTCCTCGTCGGTAGCCGCTTCGTCATCCCCGGCAATCGGCGGGTCGTCGATCGCAGCGATCAGGACCGTGACCCGAGCGGTCGCGGTATCCTCTCCATCGGTCACGGTATAGGTGAAGCTGTCTTCGCCGTTTACGTTGCTCGGCGGCTCGTAGCGCAACACGCCAACCTCTTGCGTTTCGACTCGGCCGCCGCGCTCGGTTTCGGAAACCGCGGTGATCCTAAGGTCGGAAACCGGGCTTTCCACGTCGCTGTCGTTTCCGAACACATCGATGTCGACTGCGGTGTCTTCATCGGTGTTGGCCGTGTCATCCCGAGCCTCGGGGGCGTCGTTGACCTCAAATATCTGGATGTTCACCGTGGCGGTGTCCTCGAACTCCCCATCGCTCACCGTGTAGGAGAACGAGTCGGTGCCGAACTCATTCTCCGGCGGGGTGTAGTCGACCGCTCCGCCCTTGGTCACCTCAAGCGTGCCGCCGAACTCTGTCTCCGCGTCGGCAGACAACAGGAAGATCTCGCTGTCGATATCGCGATCGTTGTCGAGCGGGTCGAGCTGAACCGGAGTATCTTCCTCGGTGACAAAGCCGTCGTCTTCGGCGACTGGAGGATCGTTGACCGGGTTGATGGTCACGGTGACCATGCCGGTATCGATCTCCTCACCGTCGGTCACGGTGTAGGTGAAGGTGTCGGTGCCGCTGGTATCAGCGGGCGGCGTATACAACACCGTGTTCGGGGTTTCACCCCGAACAACGGTGCCCCCGAGGGCGGTGCTCTCGGACACCCCGGTCAAGGCGAGCTCCGCGTTGTCGGTATCGGTGTCGTTGGCGATCACGTCGATCGCTATCGACTGGTCCTCATCGGTGGTCGCGGTGTCGTCTTGTGCCATCGGCGAGTCGTTTGCGGCCGCTACGTTGACGGTGACGGTTGCGGTGTCGGTGAGCTCACCGTCGCTCATCGTGTAGGTGAAGGTGTCGGTGCCGTTCCAATCAGCGGGCGGCGTGTAGCGGAGCCTGCTGTCCTCGCCGATTTCCACCTCGGCACCATCGGAAACGTCGGAAACGCCGGTGACCGTGAGGTTGCTATCGACGTCGACGTCGTTGGCCAAGACGCCAATTTCGACCGACTGATCTTCAACGGTGGACACGGTGTCGTCCAGGGCGTTCGGAGCATCGTTCACGGCGTCGATGGTGACGGTAACCGTTGCGGTATCGGAGTCGAAGCCATCGGTCACGTTGTAGCTAAAGGTGTCAGTGCCGGAGACGTCAGCCGGTGGCGTGTAGCGAACGCCACCATCCGCAGCGATCTCTACGGTCGCACCAAGCGCGGTGTCGGAGACCGATGCGACGGTCAAGTCGCTGTCGGGATCGATGTCGTTGCTCAGCACATCGATGGTGACCGGGGTGTCTTCATCGGTCGTCGCCACATCGTCGACGGCGATGGGATCGACACTGCTGTCGTCTTCCTCACAACCGACAGCGCACACGTCGTTGCCCGGGCCGCCTTCCACCGAGACGTCATCGGGACCGGAGAACAACACGTCGTCGTCGCCCCCACCATCAAGATCGTCCGCGCCAACGCCTCCGTAGATCCTGTCGTTGCCAAAGCCGCCGGTAACGATGTCGTTGCCCGCGTCGCCACGAAGCAGATCGTCGCCAGGGCCGCCGGCCACGGTGTCATCATCTCCACCACCGAAGGCGGTGTCGTTGCCAAGACCGGAGAGGATCATGTCGTCGTGATCTCCGCCGAGCAGGCGATCATCGCCGTCATGGCCCCACAGCCGGTCAGCACCAGTGCCACCGGCAAGGCGATCCCGGCCGTTGCCGCCATAGAGCTGATCATGGCCGTGATCACCGTTGAGGTCATCCCAACCAAAGCCGCCATAGAGTCGGTCGGCACCGCCGTTGCCACAAACGATGTCGTTGCCAGCCCCGGCGTAGACCACATCGTTGCCGCCACGGGCAACGATGACGTCGTTGCCGGGGGTGCCGTGGATCACCTCGCCTGCAGAAGTACCCACAATCGTGGCTACCTCTCCTCGACAGGTCGGGGGCGGGGGTGCTTGAGCACCGGCACTTATCGGGGCGACGGCAGCCACAAGGGCTGTCGCCAGAGAAATCCGGAGACTCTTCCGCATGTCTTCTCAATTCAATTGTCGGCAGGTAACAGACCTCCATCGACAGCTATTGGCTCTACGAAAGCGATTCGAACCAACGAAAAATGATTGAACGACACACAAAATACCAAGGTGCCCGCTCTGACCATGTCGGAGCGGGCACCGTCGAGCCGAGCGCTGTCGGGCCGAGGGGTCACCGGTGGTGATCAGCGGTCCGTTGCGCCGCCACGGCTTACCGCATCCGGACGGTGAAGGTGATCTCGGCCTGCTCGATCGAGCTCGAGAACTGGTTGCCTCGCAGCGTGATCGACCGGCCGATCCGGCCAACCTCTCGACCGTTGAGGCGGACCCGACCATCAGCAGGGGTTGCGGTGACGACCAGGGGCGTCCCGTTGTTTGGGTTGATATCGACCGGATCGTCCGGTCCGGTGTCGTCGTCTTCGGTCACCACCACCGTCATCGTCACTGTCTCGTTGCCCAGCGACGTCGACGCGACTCGCCACCCGGGACGGATATCGTCGCGGTTGTTCATCGGACCGAAGTTGGCGGTTCGGCTGGCCAGGGCACTCGCCACGCTCACCCGGGCCTTGAAATCCAGATCGCCACAAAGGAAACAGTCAGATCCTCGGATCTTGCGGATCCGGTCGATGGTGATGCTGGGTTGGTGACGCTCAAGAGGAGGCGCAAGGTTGGGCACGGTGGCAAGCACGGTAAAGGTCACTTCAGCCCGCTCGATCTGGCTGGTGAACTGATTTCCCCGCATGGTGATCGGCCGGTTGACCCGTCCGATCTCATTGAGCCGGCGGCCGGTGGCGTCAGCGGTGAAAACCCGGCCGTTGGTGAGGTCCACGCTGAGACGAGTGTCGGTCGGCGAAGCCGGGTGGATGTCCACCACGTCATCGCCGGAGGTGTCATCGTCTTCGCGGACTCGTAGGTCGATCCGGGCCGTTCGATCCGTCGATCGCGCCCGTTGGGTGTTGGTCCACAGCGGCCGGATGTCATTGCGGTTGTTGATCGGTCCGAAGTCCCTGGTTTTTACTCCCCGACCGGTCCGCACCGCGGTCCTGGCTTTGAAGTCCAGGGCGCCACAGCCGATGCAGTCGGAACCTTGAAGCAGGCGAACACGATCGACCCGGACCGCCACGGTTCGGTCTTCGACAACGTCAACCCTGAACGTGAGGTTGCCCCGTTCACGGCGGACCTCATTGCCGCGCACTTCGAGCGGTACGCCGATCGGGCCGAGGGTCCGAACCCGACGTCCGGCCGAATCGAGAAGCTCAACCCGGTTGCTTCGAAGGTCGATTCGCAGCGGCAGCCGCACGTTGGCGCCGCCCCGTCCCGGATTGATGTCGACCGAGTCATCGCCGCCGCCGCACACCAGATCATCGTCATCGTCAACAATCACGCCGGCCCGAATCGAGCGCACGTCGGCGCCGACGGGTAGCGAGAGACGAGTCTGCGGATCGATCCGATTTCCCTCACGGCGGAAGCGGGCTTCCGAGCGGTCTCCACTGTTGCTGAGGTTGGCGGAGCCAAAGAAGTCCATAAGCCCGTTGCAGGCGCCGATGGCCGAGCCGGCCGGTACGTCCTGTGAGGTTGCTTCGAGATGCAGCAGTTCGAGCGAAACCAACCGCTCGCCCGACCGCGGTCGGTTGCGGACTGACCCTTCTGTCCAGTTGAGGTTGCCGAAGATCGCAGCATGATCCGACAAGGTGGGGTTGCCGCCGCTGATCGCTGAGTCCTCGTGGTAGTCGACCCTGCTACTGCGTTCGTTGAGGCCGGCAACAAACATCATGTCGATGCGCTGGGCCCCTCGGTTGTCACCGTCGCCGCGAGCCTGGCCGGGTACAAAGCCCTGTTCGTTGGTTGGGCCATCACCGATCCCCGTATCGCGAAGGTCGCTACGCACCGCTTGCAGCGCGCTCACTAGCGCGGGATAGCGGCCGGAGGTGGCTGCGGTGGCCTTTGCTCCACCGTCGATGTTGAAGTCGCCGTTGATGATGATGGGCAGGTTGCGGTCGTGGGTGCGGCGAATGAAGCTGGCCAGCTCCCGTATTTGGGTGGTGTGGGCGGAGTTCTTCCCGGCGTTGAAGTGGGTGGTGTAGACGTCGATGTAGTCGTCGCCGCCCCGCCACAACCGTGCGTGAAGCACGCCCTTGGCCGCCAAGCGATCGAATCCGGATGCACGGCTAAAGATCATCTGGTGTGAGGTCACTACCTGGTAGCGACTCACGATGGAGATCTCGTCGCTGAGGGCCGGTGCGGGCCGGGCAACGCCAGATTCAAGATCGAAAAGACCCTCAATTCCAACGCCGGCCAACGTGGCCGCGGTCTCGAGCACCTCGAGCGGATTGAGGGCACCGATCTCCGGTCCCCGAACCACATCGAAGCGTCCATCCGAGGTGGAGAAGGTGTTGTCTGGGCAGCTCGACGCGGCCTCGTTCATAGCGTTGAGCAACTGGCCGAAGCGACGGTCACTCACGCTTTCGTTGAGGGTGATGATGTCGTTGCAGGCCAGTGTGCGCCCGATCTTGACCGCCCGGGTACTGGAGTTGGGCCAATGGTCGCTGTCTACCCGCGAGCCCAACGGCCACCAGTCCGGGGTGAGGAATTGGATGTTGTAGTGGGCCACGTCAAGATTCCCCGCCACGGTCGGCAGGACGGGACCCGGGATGGTCGGGCCGGGTTGTATCGGTCCGGGGAACGTCGGGCCCGGTTGTATCGGACCCGGCAACGTCGGGCCGGGCTGTATCGGACCGGGCTGAATCGGACCCGGCAACGTCGGGCCAGGCGGGATCGGGGTGACCGGGATCGGAACAAGGCTCGGTCCGGTCGGGGTTGGTCGGTCTAGCTGGGCCTCGGCCGCCGATGTCAGGAGGCCACCGATGGTGGCCAGAAGAGTGATCGCAGCTAGGGCGGTAGCGAGTTTGGATCTCGTCGATTTGCTCATGTCGTCTCCCGTTGGGTTGCGCCCAAAACGACACAGGGAGGCACCCGAGACGACGTTCCCGGTAGGAGCAGTACCCCCACGGGGAAACGACATCGATTCATGGGCTGACCAGGACCAGTGGGCAGCTGGTTTGGCTAGGCGTGTTACTTCCCTGTGCGACCACCGGGACCGACCCGGCAGGCTCTGTGAGCCTAGAAATCGCGGCGAGCAAAGTCTGTCGGCTAGCCGACACTCGGCCAGTGCCGGTCAGGCCAGCAAGGGTCGGGCGCCTGTTGGGCGACAGACGGTCAGGCGGGTGTGGTGTGGACTACGACGAGGTCGGGCCCGGGGTGGGCCCCTTCGACGAACCAGGTGCTGCCGGATCCGGCGAGGCGCGGTCGTTGGCCGCTGTGGTTGGCCAGCGAGTCGCGATAGCTGGCGAGCTCCGGCGCCACTTCGAGGGCCGCCGGCTCGAGATCGTTTCCGAAGTCGCCGGTTGGACCGCCCATGGCGTCCCATCGGCGGTAGACCTCTGGCGTTGAGCAGTGGACCGGTGGGGTCAACAGGGTGAGGGTCCGCTCGATGAAGTCGAGGGGTTCCACCACTTCGCCGATGCCCCGCACCCGGGCTCGTCCGCCGATCAGGCAGAAGGCAACGTCGGCGCCGATGCCGGCCGCCGCCTCAAGGTCGGTAAAGCCAGCCCAGCGCAACACTGCGGCGGCATCGGCCGAACCACCACCGAGACCGGCGCCAGCGGGTATGGCTTTGTGCAGTCGCACCCGTGCCGTTCGGCCCGCGAGTCGCAGCGCCTTGGCCACCAGGTTGTCGGCGTCGAGGGGAATCGGTTCGGCATCAACCCGGTCGGTTTCGATCAGCTCGATCGAGGTCTCGTCGTTGGTCGGTTGGATCTCGAGCCGATCCGCCAACGACAACGTGACCATCTCGGCGTCGATCAAGTGGTAGCCATCGTCGCGAAGCCCGGTCATGCGCAGCGACAGGGTCAGCTTCGCGGGGGCCAGGACCTCCACGGGCTCTGAGTGGGTTGCTTGGCGATCGGCGACAGGGTCCACGGCTCGGAGACTAGCGGTCGGGCGTCGGCGATTGGGCGCCGTCGTCGGGAAGAGCACTGTCCGAAAGAGCACTGTCCGAAAGAGCACTGTCGGAAAGCGCATCGGCGGTGAGGTCGTCGCCGGCGACGGCGTTGGTGAGGTCGGCCCAGGCCGCCAGGCTGAGCTGCTCGGGTCGGAGTTCACCGGAAACGCCGGCGGCCTCGAACATTTCTGCATCAACCGTGCCTGCCAGCGACCGTCGCAGCATCTTGCGGCGCTGGCCGAACCCGGCCCGAACCAGCTTGAACATGGCTTCGGGGTCGACCGTTACCGTCGGTTCCGGGCGACGGGTGATCTCAACCACCGAGGAGCTCACCCGGGGTCGGGGCAGGAACACGTCGGGAGCCACGGTCATGACCGAACGGGCGGTGGCCCAGTAGGACACCTTCACCGAGGGGATGCCGGCCTGACGGGTACCTGGCTCGGCGGTGAGCCGGTCGGCTACTTCGGTCTGCACCATCACCACCAGCTTGGTGACCTGGGGAACCTGATCGAGGACATTGAGCACGATGTCGGTGCCGACGTTGTAGGGCAGGTTGGCCACCATCGTCCATCCCGCTTCGCCGTCCGCAGTAGGCAACAGCTGGTGCCAGTCGATGGTGGTGGCATCGTCGTGGACCACCCGTACGTCGGTATCGGCGGTGACGTCAGAGAGCACCGGGATCAGATAGCGGTCGATCTCCAGAACGGTGACCGAGGCCCCGGTTTCGGCCAGGGCCAGGGTGAGACAACCGAGGCCGCCGCCGACTTCGATCACCCGGTCGCCGACCCCTACACCGGCGGTACGTGCGATCCGATGAACCAGGTTGGGGTCGACAAGGAAGTTCTGGCCGAGGGCCCGGCTGGGCGAGATGCCGTGGCGATCCATCAGGTCGCGGGCCTCGCTACGGGTCAGCACCATTTCTGCGACGCCGTTGCGGTCACCGGCTGGTCACGGGGCTAGTCACCCAGTCCGTAGAAGTGCTCGGCGGTGGCCCACGAAGCCGCCGCGACCTCCGCCACCTCCACACCCTTCGTTTCGGCCACAGCTGCGCCGACGAGGGGTACCCAGCCCGGCTGGTTGGTTTTGCCCCTGTTGGGTACTGGTGCCAGGTAGGGCGAGTCGGTCTCCACCATCAGCCGGTCGAGCGGGCAGAGCTTGGCCGCTTCCCGCAGGTCGTTGGCGCTCTTGAAGGTGACGATGCCAGAGAACGAGAGCACCGCGCCTCGTTCGAGGGCCAGCTCGGCTTCGTCGGGGCCGCCGGTGAAGCAGTGGAACACGGTGTGGGTCGGGATGCCTTCGGTGTCGAGCATGGCGAAGGTTTCGTCCCACGCGTCGCGGGTGTGGATCACCAGCGGGAGTTGGTGTTGGTGGGCCAGGCCGATCTGGTGGGCGAAGGCATCGCGTTGGGCCTGGCGGGGTGAGTTGTCGTAGTAGTAGTCGAGGCCGCACTCCCCCACTGCCACCACCCGCTCATGGTCGAGCAGGGCTTCGATGCCGTGGAGGCCTCCCTCAGCATCGTGGGGGTGTACCCCAACCGTGGCCCATACCTCCGGGTGGGTTTCCGCTACCGCGATGGCCCGCTGAGAGGTGGTGAGGTCGGTTCCGACGTTGATGAACCGCTGCACCCCTTCAGCCTGCGCTGCGGTCAGAGTTTCGGCCACGACCGCGGCGAAGCCTTCCGCAAGGGCACCGTCGGCCACATCGGCCGAGCCCGACTGGGCCTGGTCCCCGTCGTTACGCTCCTCGTCGTGGTCGTGGCCCCAGCCGAGGTGGCAGTGGTTGTCGGTCCACCGCACGGTGGTTGTGTGATCGGTCATCGCCGGGTCACTTGAGTCGGGGGAAGAGCGGGTCGCCCTTGGCGACTGTCAGCCCGGCCGGGTAGAGACCCCATACCGCGTCGTCGGCGATCCGCTGGTCGGTGACCTGGCCGCTGAGGCCGATCCGTTCCCAGGCCGCCTGGGTTGCGTTGGGGATGGCTGGACTGGCGAGGATGCAGGCCAGGCGCACCACTTCGAGGGCGTCGCCGAGTACTGCGTCCACCTCGGGGCCGGGGTCGGCTTTCCAGGGTACGTTGGCTTCGAGGAAGGCGTTGGTTTCTCGCAACAGGCGCCACGTGTGTTCGAGAGCGCGTGACGGGGAGATCGCCTCCCATGCCGCGGCGCTATCGCGAACCACTTCGGCGGCCACCGATGCGAGAGGGCTATCGGGCCGCGGCGCCGGGCCGATCCCGTCGCACTTCTTGTCCACCACCGTGGTGACCCGGCTGACCAGGTTGCCGAAGTTGTTCGCCAGATCGGCGTTGAACCGTTCGAGCATGCCTTCGTGGCTGAAGTCGCCGTCAGGACCGAAGGAGTTGTCTCGAAGGAAGTGGTAGCGGAAGCCGTCGACTCCGAACTCATCGACCAGTTCGGCTGGGAAGATCTGGTTGGCCGTGGTCTTGGACATTTTGGCGCCGCCGACCTGGAGGTAGCCGTGCACGCTGAGCGCCTTGGGCGGCTCGAGTCCGGCCGCCATCAGCATCGCCGGCCAGTACACACAGTGGAAGCGGAGGATGTCTTTGGCCAGAAGGTGGTGGACGTGGGGCCACCATTCGGCGAAGCGGTCATCGTCGGAGCCGAACCCGGCGGCGGTGGCGTAGTTGATCAGCGCGTCGTACCACACGTAAAAGACATGGTCGTCGTCCCACGGGACCGGAACTCCCCAGTCGAGGCTCGATCGGGTGATGGAGATATCGCGAAGACCCTGGGTGATGATGCCGAGGGCCTCGTTGCGCCGGACGTCGGGTCCGACCGCTTCGGGGTTGGCTTCGTACCAGTCGATCAGCGGCTGTTCGAACTCCGACAGTTTGAAGAAGTAGTTCGCTTCCTTCATCTCTTCAACCGGCCGATCGTGGATCGGGCAGAGGCCGTCATTGAGTTCGGCCTCGGTGTAGTAGGCCTCGCAGGGCACGCAGTAGGGGCCCTCGTAGGTGTCGGAGTAGATAAAGCCGTTGTCGTAGACGCGCTGCAGCAGCTTCTGCACTGTGAGGCGGTGGCGTTCCTCGGTGGTGCGGATGTAGTCGTCGTTGGTGATCTGGAGCAGGTCCCAGGTTTCGCGGAAGCGGGCGCTGGTGATATCGGCGTGTTCCTGGGGGGTACGGCCGTTGTCTTCCGCGGCTCGCTGGATCTTCAGCCCGTACTCGTCGGTGCCGGTCAGAAAGAACACCTCGTCACCAGCCAGGCGATGCCAGCGGGCCAGGGCGTCGGCGGTAACGGTGGTGTAGGCGTGGCCGATGTGCGGCACGTCATTCACATAGAAGATCGGCGTCGTAACAAAGAAGTGACCCACCGCCTGAGCCTACCGAGGACAGCCCCCAGTCTCGCCGGAATTGGGGAGAGGTCTCGCTGGAACTAGGTCGCCACCGAATCGATCTCGGGCCAGTCGTCGCCAGCCCAGAGTTGGGAGTGGTCTTGGCGGCGCCCGTTTTCGATGAGCAGCGGCGCAGCGGTGGATGCCGACCGCAGGGTGTCGATGTGGTCAAGCTCCGTTTCGAGCTTGCGCCGTCGCACCCCGTTGAGGTCATCGAAGCTGCCCCGCACCGTCGAGAGCTGTCGGTCGACCTTGTCGAGGTGGTCGGTGAACTTGTCCCACTGGACGTTGAACGAGGCCAGTCGCTCAAGAATCTCGTCGCTGGTGCGTTCCAGGTTGAAGTTCTCCGCGGTCTGGCGCAGCACCGCGAGCACGGCAAAGAGGGTGAAGGGCGAACAGACCACCACCTTGTTTCGGGCTGCTTCGTCAAAGAGTTCGGGCCAGTGCTGGTGGATAAACCCGTAGACGGTTTCGTTGGGGATAAACAGCAACAGGCAGTCGATGGTGTCGGTGGCGTCGAGGTAGCCCCGCCCGGACAGTTCGTTGATGCGGCCCTTCACGTCTTTGCGAAAGGCTCGCAGGTAGCCGTCGGCATCACCGGCGTGGTCGGCGTCCTCCGCTTCGAGGAACCGAAGGTAGTTGTCGATGGGGAACTTCACATCCATGTGCACCGCCGAGTCGGGCGGTAGCGGGAAGGTGAAGTCGGGGATCGTTCCCGTGCTGAGGCGTTGGCTGCGGAAGAAGTTGATCCCCTCGATGAACCCAGCGGCCACAAGCACGTCATCGGCCATGCGTTCTCCCCATTGCCCCCGAGCGCGCGAGTTGGCCAGCGCTTCGCGCAACGCCTGGGTGGTGCCGGCCAGGTCCCGGGTGCTCTCCACCGCTTCCCGTAACCCACCAACGATCTCGCCGTGTTGGCGGCTGCGCTCGGCGTGTAGCCCGCTCACCAGGCGGGTGACCCGATGGAGCTCGTTGTTCATGGCTGACACCTCTTTGGAAACCTGGCTGTCCCGCAATTCGAGCTGACGATCGCTCACGTTGCGCTCACGGTGCAGATCGTCACGGAACTGGGCCGCCAGATAGCGCAGGGCGGCGATGGCCGCCACCAGGACCAGCACCACCACAACGATGTTGACAACAACAAGAATCACCATTCGCCCAGTATGAAGACGACCGGTGACAACTATCTCCGCCGAGCCGACTCTGCACCCAAAAACACCGGCCCGCCGCGAAACTCATCCAAAAACAGCCCCACCTCCAAGGTGAATCACGTTCACCTCGAGGGTGGATTCCTCTTCAGGCGAAAACCGCGGCCCGCTGCGTAACTCACCCGAAACGCGCGCACCTCCAAGGTGAATCACATTCACCTTGGAGGAGATTTGTTCGCGCCCACCGATCGCCGACATCGCGGTGCCAGAGCTCGCGGTGCCAGAGACCGCGGTGCCCGAGACCGCGGTGCCAGAGACCGCGGTGCCAGGGTTTACCTCTGGCTCGGCGGCTTGGTGGCTTAGTGGCGTTCGAGTTGTTTGGTGCGGAGTTCGGTGGTGAGTTCGACCATCCTTGCCATGTCGGCTTCGAGGTCGACGGGCTGGGCGAGGCGGGCCGCCTGGCCCACTGGCGCTGGATCGGCATCAACCGGGACATCGACGTCGTGTTCGGACCCGGCGAGGGCCGTTTCTTTGATTGAGCCACCATCGATTGGCCCTGCGGGTCCGCCCTCGGAGATCCCGAAGCGATCGTGCACCCGGCGCAGCCACGTGGGGGCCCACCAGTTGGCGTCGCCGGCAAGTTTCATCAACGCCGGAACCAGGGTGGCCCGAACGATGGTGGCGTCGACCAGTACCGCCATGGCCAGGCCTAAGCCGAACAGCTTGATGAAGGTCACCCCGCTGGTGGCGAAGGCCAGGAAGGTGACGGCCAGCAGCGCCGCCGCCGCGGTGACGATGCGCCCGGTTTGTTCCAGACCCCGAGCCACGGCCGCGTCGTTGTCGCCGGTGCGGTCGTACTCCTCTTTGATCCGTGACAGCAGGAACACCTCGTAGTCCATGCTCAGACCGAAGGCGATACAGAACATCAGGATGGGCGTGGTGACGTCGGTCAACCCGGTGGCGGTGAAACCCAGCAGCCCGCTGCCGTTGCCGTCCTGGAACACCAGGATCATGGCGCCGAAGGTGGCGGTCAGGCTGAGCAGGTTCAACAGCAACGCTTTGGCGGGCACCAGCAGGCTTCCGAACATCAGGAAGAGCAGCACAAAGGTGGCGCCGCCGATCAACAGCGCCGCCAACGGCACCCGGGAGAAGATGGCCTCTTTCGAATCGATCAGCTCTGCGGTACTGCCGCCAACGGCCAACTCGTAGGGCTCGCCGTTGTCAGCTTCAGCCGGTTCTCCGGCGACCCGAGCCACCGAAGCAAGCTCCAGATCGCGAATGTTGCGAACCAACTGCTCGGCCTCGGGTGAGATCGGCTCCATCTCGGGAACCACGTTGAACCAGGCCCCCTGGTCGTTGACCATCAGCGAGGTCGTGGCGTCGGGCGGCACAACGAGGGTGCCGCCGATGTAGCGACCGGTTCCGGCATCGACGCGGCTCACACCATCGAGTTGTGAGAGCTGAACCGCCAAGCCATCAACGAGGTTCGGCGATAGCGGCTGGTCGACCACCACCGGAAAGCCGTTCTGTTCCGCCGAGCTGAAGTTGGTTCGCAGATCCTCCGACACCTGCCGGCTGGCCGCCGATTCAGGCAGCACTCGGTCGTCGGGGCTCCCCCACTCGACCCGCAGGAATGGCAGGCCGAGCACGACCAGCAGCGAGATCACTGCGGTGGCCACCACCAGGGGGCGGGCCATCACCCGGGTTGCCGTGCGATGCCAGAAGCCAGTTCCCGGTGCCGGTTCGGCGCGTCGGTTCCAGAGAGTCAGGCTGTCGACGCGGGGGCCGAGGGCGGCAAGCAGCGCGGGCAGGGCAACGACCGAGCCGACCATGGCCACTGTCAACACGCCGATCCCGGCGTAGGCGAAGGATCGAAGGAAGTAGAGCGGGAAGATGAGAAGGGCGGAAAGAGAGATAGCCACAGTGAGGGCGCTGAAGGCCACGGTACGACCAGCGGTCTCGACTGTGCGAACGACGGCGGCGTCGACCCCAAGACCTCTCCCCCGCTCTTCCCGGAAGCGGCTGACGATAAAGAGGCTGTAGTCGATGGCCAGGCCGAGACCCATCGCCGTGATCAGACTGATCGAGAAGACAGAGACATCGGTGACGGCGGTGATCAACCACAACACTGCGAAGGCTCCGACGATGGCGCCGACGCCAACGGCAACCGGAAGCAGCGCGGCAACCAGCCCACCAAAGACACCGATCAACAACACCAGGGTGATGGGAACGGCGAAGCTCTCAGCCCGAGCCAGGTCGCTTTCGATGGTCTCGCTGAGCTCGGTGAACACCGGGACCTGCCCACCGAAGCCGACCGAAATCGGTGCGTCGGGACTCGAAACCGCCGGCGTCTCCGCTAACGCCTCCTTGAGTTCTTCGAAAGATTCGCTGTAGCTGTCTTCATCGCCGGTGAACCGGCCAAGTACCAGGGCTTGGGTCGAGTCGTCGGAGCGTAGGGGCGCCACCGCACCAAGACTCCAGTAGGAAACGACGTCATCGGCGAGGGCCTGATCCGCCAGAACCGCCTCGACTTCTCGGGCGGCTTCGGCAACCGTGGCGCTGTCTACTGTTGCACTGTTCTGTGTTGCACTGTTCTCTGTCGCACTGTCCCCTGTCGCACTGTCCCCTGCTGCGGTGTCGACCGATCGGCCGTCGCCTGTCGCGGTTATCAGGAGCACGATGTTGGGCGGGCCGGCGTCGAAGAGGTCGTCGAGGCGCTCCATGGCCTGGGTTGACTCGGCCTTTGGGTCAGCGAAACCTCCGCCGGCAAGGCGATCGAAGACTCCCCCGCCGGCCACCACCGAGAGGCCAAACACCAGGGCCGAAAGAAACAGAACCAGTCGTTTACGACGAACAGTGAAGTGGCCGAGTCGAGTGAACATTGGATTCCTCCCAGTGCTTTGGCAGATGTGTGCAGATGTTTTGGTTTTGGGGTTGACTCAGCGCGCCTTGATGACAATCGAGTTAAGTTAACGCCCGTAAACTCATGTATGTACAGTAACGCCTGTAAACTTACAAATGTCAACCAATAATCGGCTAGAATCTTGTGACAGTGGCCACACCAACTTCTGATCCATCACTCTCTGGTCAACCAGCGTCTGATCAACCAGCGTCTGATCGGGTTGCCCCGAGTCCGGGGGCAACCAACGACAAGCCCCGCGCCCGGAACCGACGTGGCCAGGGCGATCGGCTGCGTCAGGATCTGATCGACGAGGCCGCCCGCCAGTTAGCCGAACAGGGCAACGTGGATGCGGTCAGCCTGCGGAAGGTGGCCAGCGCTGTCGGGGTGTCGCCAACCTCGGTGTACCGCCACTTCGAGGACCACACCGCACTATTGGTCGCGGCCGTCGGCCACATCTGGGACGTCTTCGCCACCACAATGGCGACGGCCCAGCGCGAGGGAGACTCGCCCTACAAGCGTCTCTGGGATTCCGGCACCACCTACATCCGTTTCGCCAACGAGGAACCCGGCATGTACCGGGTGCTGTTCTCCGACGCCATCGATCTACCGGGAGCCAACCCGGCGACGCTTGTCACCGAGCCGGGTGGGCCGACAACCGAGGTCGAGGTCTACAGCCAAACCGCCTTTGGCATGTTGGTGGGATTGGTTGGTGAGGTGTTGACGGATCAGGGAGACAAACGGGATCCGTTTTATGTAGCGGTCCAGGTCCATACCTGGCTTCACGGCATCGTCGACCTTCACCACTGTCACGGGGAGTTCCCCTGGCCGCCGATGGAAACCCTGCTTGAGGACGTGACTCGGGCCATCGGGTTGGTCGATCCAGCGAAGTAGTCGTCGCTCTCCTGCGAGGCGGCGAACGCCCACAGTCCGCCCGGCAAGCCCGAGCCCTCAATGACAAAGACGAGGGGTAAGGGGGAGGGCGATCTATGAAGCGATCGGTAGCAGGTCGTGAACCAACTGCACCCAGTACGCCACGCCGAGGGCCGCGGCATCGTCGTTGAAGTCGTAGTTGGGGTTGTGGAGGCTCTTGCCGCAGGGGCCGTCAACGCCGTTGCCGAGGTTGATGTAACAGCCCGGCACTTCGGCGAGCATCCGGGCGAAGTCTTCCGACGCGGCCCAGAGTGCACAGGCCGGGTTCACCCGGTCGGCGCCCACCACGGCTCGGGCCGCAGCGACTGCGGCCGCCGACTCGGCTTCGGTATTCACCAGCGGCACGAACTCACTGGTGTAGCTCACCTCCGCCTGGGCGCCATGGGCTGCGGCAACCCCCGCGGCGATCTCGCCCATACGTCGCTCGATGGTGGCGCGGGTGGCTTCGGTGAAGCTGCGGCAGTCCCCTCTGATCGTGACGGTGCTGGGCACGATGTTGCGGGCCCCATCGGTCAGTACCTCGGTAACGGAGACCACCGCGATCTCCGATGACGGCACCGAACGCGAAACTATGGTCTGTAACCCGTTGATGATCTGGGCCGCGACGATGACCGGGTCGATGTGGTGTTCCGGCATCGATGCATGTCCGCCTCGACCTCGGATGACGATCTCAAAGAGATCCTCCGAGCTCATCATCGACCCGACCCGGGTTTCGAAATGACCCACCGCCAGACCCGGCATGTTGTGCAGACCAAACACCGCGTCGACGGGGAATCGTTTGAACAGACCATCGGCGATCATGGCCTGGGCGCCCCGGCCGTTTTCTTCGTTCGGCTGGAAGATCAACACCACCGTGCCGGCGAAGTGATGGTCGCTCGCCAGCAGTTGCGCCGCACCCAACAGCATCGCGGTATGGCCATCGTGGCCGCACCCGTGAAAGCGACCATCGACCTGGGAGCGGTGATCGAAGGTGTTGGCCTCACTGATGGGTAGCGCATCCATGTCGGCCCGGAGTCCGATCGATGGCGTGGAGCCAGCGTCACCGCGACGGATAACCCCAACCACACCGGTTCCGCCGATGCCGGTGTGGACGTCATCGACTCCGAAGTCCTGAAGCAGCCCCGCCACCTTCGCGGCAGTGGCGTCGACGGCAAAGCCCAGCTCAGGGTGGCGGTGGAAGTCTCGACGCCACGACCGCATCGCGTCGACCAGCGCTTCGGGAACATCGACACCTGCGGGTGCGGGGACGGATCCGGTCATCGGAGTCGCCCCGCAGCCAGCCGACCCGCCGGCCTCAAAACAACCATGGCCGAACGATGGCCACCGACTCTTCTGGGTAACCCGGCGTATGGAAATAGGTCACTCGGGCCAGCCGGGTGTCATCGAGTTCGGGGCGGAACTCTTCATCGGGTTCGGCGTTGGGTTCTTCCAACGCATCGGCGACGCCGGTGAAGAGCGCCCCGGCCACCACCGCGCCGGCGGCACGCATCCGAACTCGTCCGCCGGGGGCCGCCACGTGCCCAGCCCCGGATGTCGGCTGATGGTTGGGAAAAGTGGGCGGTACTACGCCGTCGGGCTGCGCGGTTGAACTCGGCCTATGGCTGCCTGCGGTGGCGGTCCGACGGCCCCAACCGTCGATGGCGGCCCAGGTCTCCTCGTCGTAGAACTCTTCGAGTGCGGCCACCTCTCCAGGTTACCGCTCAAGCCGCTGGCGGAGCAGTCCGAAAAAAGGATGCAACGAGGTTCGAAACAAACCGGCTTTGTCGGCCTTGGCGGAACGGGTTCTGGGCTCACCCGGTTGTTTGTTTCGATCCACAAACGTTCACCCCTCCCGAAAAGGCAAACCCGATCATGGCCCTCAAGTCCATCACCAAAAACAAACCACTCCTCGGCGGCTTGGCTGCAGCCTCTGTTGCCCTCCTCGCTCTCGGCGCCTGGCTGGCCTTCGGATTCTTTGGGATCCAAAGCGCCTTCATCGACAACAAGGTCGACGAAGCTGGCCCGGTCTTCACCTCCGGCGAAACCGCAGCCCCGGCCAGCGATTCTGCTGATGCCGAAGCGGCCCCTGAAGCCCCGGCCGCAGAAGCCACCTCCTCGGCTGATGAAGGCGCCGCCGCCCCGGCCCCGGACGAGGCCGAAACCGAAGTCGCCGCCATTCCGGCCGAGGCCACCGAGGCCGCCGAACCCGAGATCATCACCGTGGCCAGCGGCACCTTCTCCGGCACCTCCCGCTACAACATCACCGGCGAGGCCGTTGTGCTCACCGACGGCTCCGAGCAGCGGTTCCTCCGCTTCGAGAACTTCGAGTCGTCGAACGGACCAGACCTCAAGGTCTACCTCCGGGCCGAGAACGGCGATTTCGTTAACCTTGGAGACCTGAAGGGCAACGTCGGCAGCCAGAACTACGAGATCCCACCAGAAGTCGACCTCTCGGTCTTCAACCAGGTCGACATCTGGTGCGAACGCTTCAGCGTCGGCTTCGGTGGCGCCACCCTTTCGTAGTCGCCCAACATCATCTCGCCTCCAGGCTCCGAAAGCTCCGAGGTGTTTGCCTAAACGGTCCAGATCGGCATTGCCGGTCTGGACCGTCTGGCGTTGGGCCCGGCTAGTGTCAAAGCATAGAGATCACGCTTGAGTGAAGAAACCAGATGCCCCGGATTGAAGCTTCCACCAAGATCGCCGTCCCGATTGAGGACGCTTTTGCCCTCTCCCAAAGCATGGGTGAGGTGCGCTTCGCCTGGGACCCCTTTGTGAAGGAGCAGTATCTGCTCAACGGTGCGACCAGGCCGGACAAGGGCGTGCAGACCTTCACCAAGTCCAAGCATGGCCTCACCATGGTGACCGAGTACACCTCCTACAAGCCGCCAGCTCAGGTGGGGATGAAGCTGGTGAAGGGCCCGCCGTTCTTTGCTTCGTTCGGCGGTGGCTGGTCGTTCCTCTCCATCGACGACAACCTCACCCAGGCCACCTGGCGCTACACCTTCAAAGTGAAGCCGCCCTTCCTGGCCCCGGTCGCCGACCGTCTCGGCGAGCGGCTGCTCGGGCGTGACATCGAAGGCCGGCTGGCTCGGTTCGCCCAGGGTTGTCTCGATTCTGAGCTGGTCGCCAAAGCCAAGGCTCAGCTCGGCCAGTAACGGCGAAGCCGTAGTCGCTGCAGGTTCCGGTTTGATCGCTGCAGACACACCGGCACCTGTGGCTGAAAAGTGAACCGAGGACCGAGCCAGGAGGGGCACCTGATGCTCGGTCCACGGTTGTGGTGGTGTTGCCAGTTTCGGCTCGACCGGCCGGGAGAAGCGGTGCGCCTCACGGTCGATCAACCGTTGCTCGGTTTACTCGTCGTCGGTGTCGCCATCCTCGGTGTCAGCATCGTCGGCGTCTGCATCATCCGAGTCTTCGGTGTCGCCATCCTCGGTTTCAGCATCGTCGGTGACGCCATCCTCAGTGTCGCCATCCTCAGTATCGGGGGCGTCGGACTCATCAGCGTCGTCGGACTCGTCGGTGTCGTTGAGTTCGACTTCGTTCGTTTCGTCGGTGTCGGGCTGGGGGCTGTTTTCTCCGGTGCCCAGCACCACGGTGTAGGGCCCGTCGATCGACTCCACGTCAAGCACAACCGTCTCGCCGGCTTCCACCGTGATTTCACCCGCCACTTCGGCACCAGCACCAACCGTTGCGTAGCTTTGGTCGACCCCGTTGGTCGAAGGGGTCAGGTAGCCGGTTCGACTGCCGCCTGCGGGTTGGCTGATGGTGTAGCTGACCACGCCGGATTCCTCGGCCACAAAGCTGTAGAAGTCGTGGACGTCGTCGTTGCCCAATCGGCCTTCGAAGGTGGAGTTGGCCGCCACCTCAACCGCGGTGGAGGCGTCGGGTCCGGCGTCTCGACCCGACCCACCGTCGTCCTGGCCACCGAGGGAGACTTCCATGGTGTAGGCCACATCACCGCCGCTGATCTCGATCGACAGCTGACCGCTTTCGTCGGCCGAGAACACGTGGGTCGTCGTGTCGGTTCCGCCGGGGCTCAGCGTGATGTAGCCGAGCGACGAACCGTTAAAGATCGGGTCGAGGTAGGAGGTTCCGCTGCCCGATGGATCGATGGTGAGTGATGCGGTGAGCTGCTGGCCCGGCTCGAGGTCGAGAACGTACAGGTCCTCGTCGTCTTTGTCGCCGAGTGTCCCGGTGTAGGTTCCTGGCTCGATCTTGACCGCATCGGCCAGTTCGGAACCCGCGTCCTGACCAGAGCCGGCATCGTCCTGGGATGCCGCGGTGGTGGTGAGTTCGTAGGCGCCGCCACCGGTCACTTCCACGAACCAGTCGCCGGACTCTTCATCGGCAACGACGTACCGGAGTTCATCGGCGCCGCCGGCGGCAACGCTGACCGAACCCCGACGCTCGCCGTTGTAGAACAGCTCGGCCCAAGTGGTACCCGATTCATCGGCCGGAACAGCAAGAGCCACTTCGATCACGCCGCCGTCGGCCACTTCGAAGCTGTAGTTGTCGGCCTGGTCATCGTTGCCGAGCAGGCCCGAGATAGCTTCTCCGCTCGTGAGCGGTGCCGCCACTCCGGTGTCGGCGCCGGCGTCGGCGAATTCGCCCTCTCCTTCGGCCTGGCTGGTGATGTCGAAGGAGATGGTCACTTCGTCAGCTGCCGCCCCACCCAGCTCGATCGCCAGCTCGGTTCCACCGCCGGCCGGGGTTACATGAAGTCGCTCTGCGGTCTCGGTCCCACCGGGTCCCACCGTTAACGAACCCCAGTGTCCATCAACGCTGGTGAGGTTCATCGAGACCGCGTTGGCGTTGGCCGCCGTGCCCTCGATCGACATCGAGAGGACGCTCGCCTCGGGGACCACCACTGTCGCCTGGCCCATGCCAGCCACGGTGGTGGTGTAGCTCTGGCCCGGCTGGAGGGGTCCGGCGAGACCTCCGATGGTCTCCGGGTCCGGTGCTTCGGCGGCCGGAGCGGTCGGCGCCGGGGCCGAGTTGGATGTCGGCTCGTCGTCTTCCACACCTACGCCGAATGCGTCCTCGATCTGAGCCGATTCGCCGCTGTCTCCGTCTCCGCCTCCGCCACATGCCGTGGCTGAGATACCAAGGGCCAGCGCCAGGGCGAGTCCCTTGATCCATTTGTTGGCCCGCTTCGGTGCCCCTACCCGTGGGCCGGTGACGCTATTGCGGCCTGCTGCGATTTCGGAACGTTCAGTCGTGTCAGTCATGGTGTTTCTCCTATGGGAAGGGGCGCCTCGGCGACACCCACCTCTTGAGCTTTGAGACTTTGCGCTCCGGCGTCCGTTGCCCAGCCGACACAACAGTCGGATTTCGTTCCGGGCGCACGGTGGCCCAGGGAGTGCAAGAGTGGCCGGACCCGGGCTGACACCGACCGGCATCACCCAGCCCAACATCGACCAGTGAGGTATCTGCCATGCGCCTGACCGAGCCCCGAATTCCGCCGCTCGCCCCCGAGGACCGCGATGAAGCCGCGGCCGCGGTTCTGGCTCCGATCCTGGCCAACTCGGAGTCGGGACGGGCCGACAACGTGTTCACCACGATGGCTCAGCACCCGGACCTGGCTCGCAAGTGGATGCGTTTCGCCAACCACATTCTTGGCCCCACCTCCACACTCCCTGAGCGGGAGCGGGAGCTGTTGATCCTGCGGATCGGTCGG
>CALAML010000270.1 GCA_937925845.1 uncultured Acidimicrobiales bacterium
GCGAACACTCCAATACCCCCAATGGTGGCACCCCGGTAGCTGCCGGCCAGCGCCAGTCCGATCCCGATCACCACCACGGCCACCGTCGAGGCCCAGTACACAGAGTTCTTCCCCATGTCTTCGTGTCTACCGCAGCCCCACCACCGACGCGAACCCCAACTGGATTTTGTCAGTTGACTCGTTTCAGGCGGTACCACCTGCGGTCGGCGGAAATGTCGGTGCTGGACGCTGATTATTCGTGCTGGGCGCCGTCATTTCGGGTGGGCCAGGTGAGGGTTGGGAAATGTCGGTGGTGGACGCTGATTATTCGTGCTGGGCGCCGTCATTTCGGATGGGGCGGGCTGGGGTCGGTGCTGGACGCGCATATTTGGTGCTGGGCGCCGACATTTCGGACTGGTTCGGACTGGTTTGGATGGACCGGGCTGCTACTCGATGACTACCTTGTCGCTGGCTGAGCGGCCGAAGGTTTCTGGGGCGTAGATTTCTTCGGCTTTAGCTGGTGGTACTACGAAGTCGCCCGGGGTTGTGGCCCTGGCTAGGTAGGTGTATTCATACACGCCACCGCCCACTAGCGAGGCGTAGGCCTCGGTGCGATCGTCCCGCAGATTTTCGTGCTCGTACCAGCGCCACCAGGGACGGATCGTGGTGACGGTGGGGTCGATGCCGATCTCCTCGCCGAGCTGGCGAATGTCTTCATCGTCCATCCCGTCGACGTCGAAACCCTCCTCGGCCAACGCGGCTCGGATGGCATCGAGGTCGATGGCCGGGGTGAAGTCGCCAGTCACGGCCAGCTCCGGGTTCAGCGACTCGAGACCGGCGGCCAGTGGATCGATCAGCATCACGTGGGTGCGCCGACTGTCGGCCACCATGGTGAGGCGGATCCGGATATTGGCGCCAGCCTTGATGCGCCATGTGCCATCGTCATCGCGGCTCACATCGTCGACGTCGTCGACGGCAAAGTATTCACGCTCCACCACAAACCCCCGATCCAAAGCATCAAGCTCCAGATCGTCCGGGGCATAGTCGAGACCGAGTCGGTAGTAGAGACGACCGACACCCTCCTTCGACAGCACCAGCGGCGAATCGTCGCCGGCTCCATCGATCAGCTCGGCCATGGTGATGGTGGTCTCGTTGCGGTCGGTGACCCGTCCCTGGTACTCATGCTCGCCGGCGTACAGATCGCCGAGCCAGATCCGGGCCACAAAGTCCGGGTCCTGAGCCTCGAAGGTGTCGAAGTAGTTCTTCAACGCCAATAGGATGAAGGTGTTCTCCTGGATGTTGGCCCATCGCCCGGTGTTGCGGCGTTGGTTCCCCAGCAGTCCGGCCACCACCTTGGGGATCAACCCGTTGTCGGGATCCTCGGTGATCAGGGAGTTGAGGATCACGCCGTCGGTCCGGCGATCCGAGGCGAGGATCAGATAGGCGTCCTCGCCGTAGTCGGTGGTGAAGGTGGCTGCACCGGCATTCTCGTTGGCCCGGTTGGCAAACAGCCTGGCGATCTCGTCGCGGATGGCCTGGTCGTCGATCACCGGCCACAGGGCGGCGATGGCGTCGAGCTCCATTTCGTCGGCGGCCCGGTTGTAGAGCTCGGTGGCGGCGTCGGTGTCACGGTCGCCGGCCAGGAATCGAACGTGGAGGGCGTAGGCGGTCAGCGCCCATCGCACCTCCTGGGGCCAGTCGTTGGGAATTCGGTTGCGGATATCGCTCAGGTAGCCCTGGGCCCGATCAAAGGCCTGATCGGGAACCGCGTAGCCGGCGTCGCGAGCCAGCACCATGGCATGGGCCGCCTGGATCGACACGTATGGACTGGATCGACCATCACGACGCCAGTAGCTGAAGCCCCCGTCGTTGTTCTGCAGCTGCACCAGGTTTTCGATGTCGGAGGCCACCACCGCTTCGAACTCGGCCGGCGTCGGCACGTCCTTGGCATCAAAGGCCTCCAGCACCTCGCGCAGGGCGGCGATAGTCATGATTCGGCTGGCGAAGCCATCGGCGGTGGCGTAGTCGTACTCCTCGACATAGATCAACGTGTCGGTCAGCGCCTGCAGCGCCGTACTCGACGTGTTTACCTCGAGGCCACCAAACTGAGGCACCACTCCCTCGGGCGGCTGCACGGTCTGCAGTACGGTGCCGTCGTCGACCACGCCGTAGGTGGCGAAGGCCTCGGTGGTCACCGGCGTGTACACCGGCAGCGTCGTGATGGCGGCATCGCCGAGGTCACCCGCGGCTGCGGCCACCCGGAATGATGCGGTGCCGACGTTGGCGGCTTCAGCCGGGAACCGCACCTCCCTGCGGTCGTTGGCCGGCACCGATACCCTGCGGCCGGCGCCATCGGTGAGCGTCAGGTTTGAGGTTTCGATGGCGACATCAACTTCGAGGTCGTCATCGGTCTGGTTCTGCACCACCACCGGCAGTTCGAAGGTGTCGCCAAAGTTCAAGAACCGGGGCGCCGACGGGCGCACCATCAGCGGAAGCCGAGCGGTGATGTTCGACTCACCCGAACCGAAACGATCGACACCGTCGACGGCCACCACCATTACCCGGTAGCGGGTAAGGCTGTCGGGAAGGGGCACGTCTATCGTGGCCTTGCCGTTGGCGTCGGTGGTCACGTCGGGGGCAAAGACAGCCAAGGCGTTGAAGTTCTCCCGAACCTCGATGTTGGGATCGCCACCATCACTATCCGGGTTTCCCTCCTGCTTGGTCCGGTTCGCCGCAATCGTGGTCGTTACCGGACCGGACTGTGGTTCCAGTGCTGCGTCTGCGGTGCTAAAGGCGGCGTCGCCTTCCTCCATGGCTTCGTCGTCGCCGTCACCTCCACCGCCACCGGCTTGAGCTACGCGCTCGCCATCGCTTCCGAACAGATCGTCCGGGTTGGTCAACACCACGGTGTTGCGGCTGTAGTCGGTGCGGATGTCGGCGGGGATCGGCCGGTAGAAGATGTCGAGCGGGTCGGGCAGTTCGTAGTTGCTCAGCGCCAGGATCGCTTCATCAGCAACCACCACCGCCAGGTTGGCGTCGGCGAGGGCTTGGCCATCGGCATCGGTCACGGTGACCTCAAGGGAAGTGTCATTGCCGGGGATGACAAACTCGTCAGCCGGAGTGGCGGTGACTTCGAGGGTCCGGGCTGCGGGCGGTACCGACAGGGTCATCCGAGCGGTGGCGAAGGCTGGACGGTCGGGAGCATCCGCAATCGGGTCGCCCTGATCGTTCACCCGATCGCTGGCTCCTACCACATCGATCTGCACATGCAGGTTGGGGATGTGGTCGTCGGTGATGGGAATTTCCGCCACCCCGGTGCCGTCAGCGACCTCGAAACGAATGTTGTCGATCACCCCGTTGCGAGCGAGGGTAATCAGACCCTCACCGTCATCGATCGGGGACTGCACCAGGATCTCGGCCGTGTCACCGGGGGCGTAGGTCTCAGCATCGGGAACAAGGATCAAGTCCTCCAGCTCGACGTTGCGCACCGGCTGGCGGTCGCCGCCGGAAACCCAACGGGTCAGCTGACTGCGAGAGGCGTTTCCGGCGTCGTCAGCCACCACCGCAGAGATTCGGAACTCGCCGCCGCCCTCGGTGTCGAAGGAACAGGTCACCGGTCCGTTGTTGGTCGAGGTGACGTCGCAGGTCTGGATGTCGACCGGCTCGTTGGTCCACTCACCATTCTCGAAACGACCCTCGAGACGACCGGCTTCCACGGTCATTGGCCGATCGGCTGCCGCCTCGCCGTCGATGTCGACCACGATCAACTCGATCTCGAGCGGCTCACCTTCGCGGACATAGGTGCGATCGCTGCGCAGGCCCACGTAGTACTCGCCCGGATGCACCAACATGTTGGTGGTCGAGGACCACTGCTGGCGGTTCACGTCGGTCACCGAAGCCTGAGCCGAAACCGAAGTGGGCTGGCCGTCGCCCTCGCCTTCAAAGTCAATCTGCACAAAGTGATCGCCGCCACCGTTGGTGACCCCACTGAAGCGCTCGACCTTCGGCTCTTCCTCCGGGCCGAAACCGCCAAAGCCGAAATCGTCGTCGAACCCACCCCCGAACCCGCCACCGAAACGGCCACCGAATCCTTCGTCGAAGCCGCCGAACCACCACGGCCGCCAGATACCGAAGCTGAAGTCGGGGTTGTTGGGCGGGGTGTAGGAAGCGGTGGAGGTAGTGACCTGCCAGTCGACCGGAGCGCCGGGCAGCGGGCCACCGGAGAAGTAGTTGGCCTCGACCCCAACCGTCGCCGGAGCGCCAAGAATGTGGGGCGCGGGGGTGATGGTCGAGGCCGTGACCTCAAACTCGGGCCGGCGAAAGTCCTGAATCTGGAACGAGTGCCGATGGTCGGACCGGCCACCCTGCAGGTTGGGCACACCTTGAACCACAAAGTGGATCACGGCCTGACCCGAGTTGGCGGCCTCGGGGATGTCGATGCTGAGATCAAAGCCGCCAAGGGCATCGATCTCGAGGGTCTCGGCCGCCAGCTCGTTGCCCTGGCGATCGGTAACGGCATAGCGGACCTTGGCGTCCGGGCCGAACAGGCCGAGCTGGGCATCGGAACCCAGCGACAGGCCCCGCACCCAACCCTTGACCCGGGCCGTCTCGCCCGGCTTGTAGGTCTGGCGGTCGTCGAAGACGTACCAGATGGCGGTGTCCTGCATCTCACGGGACGACCACCAGCCCGAGATGAAGGCGGTGTCATCGCCGAGGCTCGCCACGAGTTGGGGCCGCCGGTTGGCGGTTTCGCGGGCGAGCGTGATCGTGGCCAGGCCCGACCCATCGCTGGAGTCCTCACCAACGAGCGCACCATCGCGAAGCTCCACCTCTACGCCCTCGAGCGGGGCGCCGGTGGAGAGATCGGTGATCCAGGCCACAAGTTGGGTGGAGTCAGAGATGGCGTCGACGGCGATATTGGTGGACTGCACCCACGCGATCGCGGGGCGATTCCGCCAGAAGAGGTCGTCCTGCGGGTTGAGGTCGGCGAGGCGACCGGTTGGTTTCACCACGACCACCCGATGCCCGGGCTGGCCCGCAAAGGCGGCAGAGAGGTCGAGGCTGGTCTCGGTGAGCTCGTCCTCCTTGGCGGCGATGTCGACGTTAAACGAGGCGACGCGGTCCCAACCGGCCGGGATCGGTCGCGGGTTCTCTTCCCACTGGCCTTCCAGGTAGTTCTGGAACTCGTTCCAGTCCTGGGGATCCACCGAGTAGGCCTCGATATCGACGTCGTCATGGTTGACGGTAAGAATCGGCAGGGTCGGGTTCTCCGCCAACGGGTCGAGGGTGATCAACGGCTGGTTGAACTCCCGCAGCCACGGCTCGGCATCGCGGATCTTGAATTCGATCTCGGTGTCGGAGCCGAGCGTCTGGCCAAAGGTGTCGGTCAGCTCCGCTGGCAGGGTGACGGTGTAGGTGGTCTGGCCCTTGGTGGCGCCACGGATCGAGATCTCCCACGGGTTGGCGAAGATCTGCTGGCCAGAGATCTCTGGCGAGACGGTGATGGTGTCAACGTCGAAGTCGCCAACGTCGAGCTCGTTGTTGAACCACATCGACAACGACTGACCTGGCTCGCAACGATTGGCACCCTGGCAGGACTGTCCCTCGACCTTCAATGGCGCATAGGTGCGGGCCCGAAAGGTCTTGGCCTTTTCGTTGACGCGAGGTCCTTCGGCCGACGGAACGTCGGGACCAACGGTAATCACAATGGCCGAGTTCGGCTCCATCTCCTGCTCGGCCCGAAAGGCGATCCAGCGACCGTCGAGCAGCCCCTCAACCCGCTTGGCCACATCTTCGTCCTGGGCGATCTCGTCTTCGGTCGCCAGGCGAACGGCAAGATCCTCCGCAGCCACCTTCAGGTCCACCGCGGCCAAGGCATCGGCCGGGTCAACCCGCTGATCAAAGACGGCCACAAAGATCTGATCGGTGGGAACCGAGTTGTCGCGGCTCGGAGTCACCGACATCACACCCGCCGGGGGAGTGGAGAAGGTAAAGCTGACCGCTTCCGCCAACTCGCCACCGGTTTCTGATGTGGTTCCGGCCGGCACCTCCACGGTGAAATCGGTGGCCATCGGAAGCCGATCAAAGAGCTCGGAGGTGGATTCGAAACGGAGCGTCTTCGTGCCCACCCACTGCCAGCGACCCTCGATCTCGGGGCTGACGCGCACCGGAACATCGAGTTCGTCGAGCGCTTCCAACGTGGCCAGCGGCACCATCGGCTGGTTGAAGGTCACGCTGAAATAGGGAGCGACAAGCACCTCGCCCTCGGGTTGGAATCGAACCACCTCGAGTGGTCCGTCGGCGACCTCCGGCGGTTCATCGCCACCGCCGTCGGGTGGGAACGGCGCGTCGATCGTCTCGCCAACCAACGGCGGCGGAAGGGTCTCCACCGGTCGCTTGAAGTCTTCGACATCATCGACGATCTCCGACCAGGCCGGAAGCCGATCGACGACCCGAGCGATGTCATCGGCGTCGAGGAGGGTGCCGGTAACCACTTCAGTTGGCACCACTGCTTCGGTTTCGCCGGGATCACCCGCGCTCAGCTTCAACGACACCGGGGTGCCGGCATCAAAATCGCGCATCGCCACCTCTCCGTTCCCTCCACCGCTCCCATCACTGGAATTCCCGCCGTCAGGGTTGTCGCCATCACCGCTGGCGTTCTCGCCCGAGCTACACGAGGCCCCAAGCACCACCACGGCAAGCAGGGCAAGCAGGAGGCGCATGGCCAAAGTGCGGGATTTGAGTTGAGTTGGCATCACGGAGCCCTCGGCTGTTCATCGGACGGTCGCCGTAAGACGCTCCGGCGCCCCGACCGGTTCCCAGTAATTCCAACTTTCCCACGGCCGCCTGCAGTCACACCGGATTCAATCACGGGCGCCGGCGCAAGCATGGCTGGGTCAAGCGTTTCGAGAGAAGTGGTCGACAACATCGTTCGGGGGCAGGTCAGCTTCTTCGACCGAGGCCGCCCGCCACGCCTCGAGAAACTCGGGCACCTCGTCGGGCTCAATGGATCGGCTGTACAACCACCCCTGGAAGTGGTGGGCCCCCATCTCGGTCAACATTCGAGCCTGCAGCGGCGTTTCGACGCCCTCAGCCACGATGGTGGCGCCCAGCATCTGACCGGTGTTGATGCACAGCCGCACCAGCGCCTCCTCCTGGCCGTGAGGATCGGTCATGTTGGCCACAAAGCTGCGATCGATCTTGATGATGTCGATCGGCAAGTAGCGCAGATGGGTGATGGCGGAATAGCCGGTGCCGAAGTCGTCGATCGCCACCCGAACCCCGCGCTCGCGCAGCTGCCGTAGCTGGGCACCGGCCAGCTCGAGGTTCTCGAGCAACGATGTCTCCGTAATCTCGATCGTGAGTCGTCGTGGGTCGATGCCGTGAGCGACCAGTGGGTCGAGGATGTCGGACTGGAAGGTGGGTACGTTCAGATGGCGACTCGAGATGTTGACGGCGATCTTCAAGTCGGTCAGCTCGGGGTGAATCGCATCCCACTCGGCCAACTGGCTGGCGACCGCCTGGACCACCCAACGGTCGACGGTGGTAATCACCTCGCTGCGTTCGGCGTTAGCGATGAACTCGTCGGGCATCACCAAGCCCAGCTTCGGATGATCCCAGCGGATGAGCGATTCCAGCGAGACGATCTCGCCCGCGGCGTTCACGATCGGCTGATACTCCATACGGAACTGATCGGCCTCGGCCGCAACCAGGATGTCGGTGGTGAGCTCACGGGTACGGTCGGCTTCGGCCAGGAGCTCCTCGGTGCAGAGGACCACCTGGTTTCGGCCCGCACCCTTGGCCGCGTAGGCCGCAGTATCGGCTTCACGCAACATCGACGTGACCGTTGAGTCAGGCTTGGAGGTGGTCACACCGATGCTGGCGCTCACCGAGATGGGCACGCCGTTGGGCAACGTATAGGACTCCGACATGGCATCGCGCACGCGCTCGCCCATCCGCAGTGCCTCCTCGGTGTTGGTACCCGCCCCGAGAATCACCACAAACTCATCCCCACCGATGCGAGAGACCCGATCGTGCTGACGGCAGAGTCCCCGCAAGCGCCTGGACAGCTCCTGCAGCAGATGGTCGCCTACCGGATGACCGTGGCCGTCGTTAATGGTTTTGAAGCCATCAAGATCGACAAACATCACGACTACGTCGGCGGCATCGGCGTCGACCAACAACTCCTCGAGATACTTCACTGCGGCCGATCGGTTGGGTAGACCGGTCAGGCCATCGTGGGTTGCCTCCCAGGCGGCCTCGGCCTGCAGGGCACGGCGTTCCTGGATCGAATTCGACAGGCGATCAATCACACCCTTCATTGAGTGGCCCATCCGTCCGGGGGCAACCTGGGCCAGGTCGGGATGTTCGATGTCGCCGTCGGACAGGGCAACGACCTGTCGGCGGATCAGGTCGAAGTTGGCTCCGGCTTCCGAGATAGCGGTACCGGCCAGAAACACTTCCCTTGGCCCGGTTGGGGAGGCAATCGAGGCGCCGTCGCTCCGGAGCGAGCGGGCGCTGAGAGCCAACTGGCGAATCGAACGACTGATCAGACGAGCGGCCAGCAGGGTCGCGGCCAGCGTGAGTGAACCGATCATCAACAGAAGGTTTCGATTCCGAGCGATCTTGCGGTTGGCGGTGTCCTCCAGATCGGTTGCTGCGGCGATCACCTCGTCGCCGGCATCGATCGTGAAGTTCTGCCACTGCTGGCGACTCTCGATCAACAGTGGAGCCAGCTCGCGAATGGTGCCCGGGTTCTCCAACGTGGAGCTAATCGGATTCTCATCGGTGGCGGTGGTGCCGCTGGTCAGGCTCGCCTCGATCTCAGCATCGATCAGGGCCCAGAACTCTCGGACCTCATCAGAGCCGGCGACCTTTACGTATCGTTCGAAGAGCGGGGTGTCGACCAAGCCCTGACGGAGCTCGGCCTGAGCCCGGATGTAGTCGGTTCGATGGGAGATGAGCTTTTCCATCTCAATGGCGGCCAGCGCCGGATCGGTCTCGATGCGAAACCCGTTCCAGTTCTCCCAGCCACCACCGATGGCGATCTCAGCCTCAGCCGCCATCTCCACCATTCGAGTCGCTCGGACGACGCTTTCACCGCCAGGCCGCGCTACTGCCAAGTCGACAAGTTTGGTTGACAGGGCCCGACCGTCGGCGTCGATTTTGTCGATCAACTCGTGGTAGGCCCGATTGAGGGTGAGCGGGTCGACGGTGCTCGCCCGAAGTTCAGCAAGTTCGTCGCGAAACTCGGGGCGAAGCACGGCGTCGCTTCGGGCTGCGGTGTTGGCCACAATCTGGTCGAGGTCGATGCCGGTTTGGTCGATTACCACCTCGTTTGAGACGCCGAGCTTTTCCACCTCGACGGCGGCGGCCTGCCAGTTCACTTCTTCGTCGAGGGCGGCGACGGTCAGCGTCACCTCAACCCGATCCTCTACGACAGGAACGATTTGTTGCACCGCCGCTCGTTCGGTGTTGGCGGCTCGCAGGTTTGAATAAATCTGAAGCCCAAGCACCGAAAGCGGGAGCAGGACCAAAAAGAGCTGCGCGGTGAAGACGCTGGGCCGCCACATTCGCAGGCGCGATTGAGCGCCTTTCGCGTCTGCACTCCGGTCCATTGCCACTGTTATGCGATCGACGCATTTTTGCTGGGTGTTTAGTGGGTATCCCTTAACATCGTTTGTTTCCGTTGACCACGCCCCAGCAGACGTGCTTTTTTCTTACTTTTGAGTCCCTTTGGCACGAGATGAGGCCCGTTTTGGGAATCGATTCATCAGCATCGGCCGAAGTTGCACCCAATCCGGGGCTAGCGTTCCGAGCATGTCGTGACGATTTTGGTCGAGATCGACGTAGGTCAGGGCAGCCATTTCGGTCACGATTTCGTCGAAGCGGTCATCGAGGACGGTGCTGGTGGGGTCGAGGCCGGTGATGATCCCCATACCGGTTGGCTCGACCGTGCAGGTACTCACGTTGAGGTCGGGGCGATACCGCCGCAAAGCCACGATGGTGCGCCACACATCGCCGCTCCAGATCAGCGTGGTTCGCTCGCGGGCCGATGTCACCTCATCGATCGGGTGGCAGTCATGGATATAGACCACCCCGTCGGTGGCCATCCAGCGTTCGACGTTGATGAAGTCGCGTAACGTCTGATCGAAGTGGTGCAGCCCATCGATGAAGGCGAAGTTGATCGGTGCTTCGAGTACCGATCCCAAATGAGGATTGGCAAAGAAGTCATCGCTGGTGGCGGCCACGATGGTTGTAGCTTCGCTGGCATCGGCCACCTTGGGCTCCGGGTCGACGCCGATGGTGCGGGTGCGCGGCCCGACAAAGGCGAGCGAATGGCCCTCATGGACGCCGATCTCCAGGTACAGCTCCGGGTCGAGCAGCTGGTGGGTGCGGGCCAGCAGATCGTAGTAGGTGGCCATCGGCTCGGCGGCGGCATCCGCATCGGGCTCGGGAGTGGTACTCATCGCTCGGTCCTCCAATGGATCCCGGTCCAGTCGACCTCAACGATTGGGGCCGTGATGTTGTTAGCGGCCCGGTAGTCGTCGACCGCCTTGCGGCACGGCTCCCACCCGCCGTAGTCGTCAACCAGTACGTAGCCGCCATCGGCGACCTTCGGCTCGAGCGCCACCAACGCATCCATCGTCGACTCATACAGATCGCCGTCGAGGCGAAGCACGGCAAGGCTTTCAATCGGCGCCGCAGCCAGCGTCTCGGAAAACCATCCGACAAGAAACTCGACCCGATCGTCGAGCAACCCGAACTTGGCGAAGTTGGCCTTCACCGTGTCGACGTCGACCTTCAACGGCTCAACCCCGGACCAGTCGATGCCTTCGTCGGCCGGATAGTTCGTGGCGTCGGGGGCCGGTAGACCTTCGAAGGAATCGGCCACCCATACCCTGCGGGTGCCGCCATACTGGTCATCGCTGGCCCAGGCCTCCACGATTCCCTTCATCAGCACCGTGACCCCACCCCGCCACACTCCCGTCTCGATCAGGTCTCCGGGGACACCGTCGGCCAGGGCCGACTCCACGCAGAACCGCACGTCAGCCAGGCGGTCGATGCCGACCATGGTCTCGGCGGTTGGAGGCCAATCGTGACCCACCTGGCGCCGCTGTGGATCACCGCCGCGACGGGTCAACCGAGTACTGGTGCTTCGCAACGCCTGCTTCAACGCCTCGGCATCCAGATCCAGGCTGGTAAGCCCCTCCCATTCGGCCAGCGGAACGTCGTGGGTCTCTTCATCCAGGTAGAGGGAGCGGGTGAGGCTCGACATCAACAGGTCGATGTAGCGGTCGCGCACCGAACGGGGTTGGGAGTCAGACTGTTGCACCCTGCCAGCCTATGGGCGACGCAGCGATCACCGTCTCGCCGTCGGCTCATCGATGCAGAGTCACTGCCGCGACGCCGGGGGTGTTGGGCCGGTCGCGCCATGAGAACGATCGGATAGTGTCGCAAGGGTGCAGCAGTATCTGGACCTGATGACCCGCATCATGGACGACGGCGTCGTTCGTGGCGACCGCACCGGCACCGGCACCAAGTCGGTGTTCGGGCACCAGATGCGCTTCGACCTGGCCGAGGGTTTCCCGCTGCTCACCACCAAGAAGCTCCACCTGCGCTCGATCATCCACGAGCTGCTGTGGTTCCTCAACGGCGATACCAACGTTGCATATCTCCAGGCCAACGGGGTTCGTATCTGGGACGAATGGGCCGATGACGACGGCAACCTTGGGCCGGTCTATGGCCACCAGTGGCGATCGTGGCCCACCCCCGATGGTCGCACCGTCGACCAGATCACCTCGGTGGTGGATCAGATCCGCCTCAACCCGGAGTCCCGCCGGTTGATCGTGAGCGCCTGGAACGTAGCCGACGTCGACGACATGGCGCTGCCGCCGTGCCACTGCCTGTTCCAGTTCTATGTGGCCGATAACAAGCTGTCATGCCAGCTCTATCAGCGCTCCGCCGATGTCTTTCTTGGGGTGCCGTTTAATATCGCCAGCTACGCCCTGCTCACCATGATGATGGCCCAGGTAACGGGCCTGGGCGTTGGCGACTTTGTGCACAGCTTTGGCGACACCCACCTGTACCTCAACCACATGGACCAGGTGCAGACACAACTGCAGCGCACGCCGACGGCGCTGCCCAAGATGGTGTTGAACCCAGAAATCAAAGAGATCTTCGACTTCCGCTACGAGGACTTTGAGCTGGTGGGCTACGAGGCTCAACCCCACATCGCGGCGCCGGTGGCCGTTTGATCTCGCTGATCGCGGCGATGGCTCGTAACCGGGTGATCGGCGCCGATGGCGACATGCCGTGGCATCTGCCCGAAGACCTGGCCCACTTCAAACGGATCACCATCGGCAAGCCGATCATCATGGGTCGCCGCACCTGGGACAGCATCGGCCGGCCCCTCCCAGGACGAACCAACATCGTGGTCTCCCGTACCCTCGCGTCCGGCTCACTCGGCGACGAGGTGGAGGTGGTGAGCAGCCTTGAGTCTGCGTTGGCGTTGGCGGGCGCGTCGGATGGGGCCGAACCAGAGACCATGGTGATCGGCGGGGGCCAACTCTACGCCGAGGCCATCGACCTGGCCGATCGTCTGTACCTGACCGAGATCGATCTTGAGGTCAACGGTGATGCCTGGTTCCCAGAGGTGGACCTCGACCGATGGCGCGAGGTCGAGGTGCAAACGTTGACCGCGACCGGGAATGGGCCCGAGCTGCGTTTCATCACCTACGACCGCGTCTGAAGATGGCGGTTGGTGTCCGCTGGCCCGGTTAGCGTTCGCAGGATCCTCGGCGCGAACTCGGTGCGCCACGGCACAGGTCGCTGCCGGAACCGCCGAAGAGCGTGTTGATGCCGGCGCCGCCATGGAGCTCGTCGTCTCCGGTGGAACCATGCAACACATCGTCGCCGGCACCGTCGATCAGACGGTCGTTGCCCGCATCGCCAAAGAGCTGGTCGTTCTCGTCCCCGCCGCTAAGGACGTCGTTGCCGGTTCCGCCGCGAAGGGTGTCTCGGCCGAAACCGCCGTTCAGGCGGTCGTTGCCGGGCCCTCCGAACACCACATCCCAGCCGATATCGCCGGCCAGGAAGTCATTGCCGTAGCCGCCAAAGATGGTGTCGTTGCCGGTCCCGCCGAAGACGGTGTCCCAGCCGAAGTCGCCGATCAGGCGGTCGTTGCCGTTGCCGCCAGTGATGGTGTCGTTGCCCGAACCGCCGTTCACCAAGTCGTTGCCGTCGCCGCCGTTGAGCACGTCGGGATCAAGGCCGCCGTAGAGCAGGTCGGCGCCCGGACCTCCGGAGACCTCGTCCTGACCGTCACCGGCGCCGACCAGATCGGCACCGTTGCCGCCGAAAATGACGTCGTCGCCGTCGTCGCCGCAGATCACATCATCGCCGTCGAGGCCGTTGATGGTGTCGTTACCTGCCAGACCACGGATGACATCACGACCGCTGGTTCCGGTCAACGTGTCGTTGCCGAAGGTGCCGGCGATCGTGACCGGCAGGCCGCCACAGGTCAAGGCCAAGATCGGAACGGACGAGCCGCCCTCGAACAGACAGGTTGTCGCCACCGAATTTGCGGTCGCCGACTGTGTGGCCACCCGGTAGCGGTAACTGCCGGGGTTGACCGCGTTGGGGGTGAAGCTGGTCGCCGGCGCGTTGGGCGCACCGTTCCAGAAGAAGGCGCCGTTGTCCTTGGAGCGGGAAACGATGAACTTCTGCGCCAGGTCGCCATCGGCGCGAACCCAGTCGAGGCGCACCTGGTTGTGGTTGGTCATGGTGACGGTGCAGCTCAACGGAGCGGTCGGCAGCGTCGAGGGGTTGATCAACTTCGGTCCGGCGGCCGGACCGGGGCCGGTCTCGTCGCACATGCGGGTCAGATGCTTGCGGGAGCTGCCATCGACTTGTGTGAACTGGCCTCCAGCCCACAGGCAGCCATCGGTGCTGTGCCCCTTGAGAGCCCAAGGGCCAGCGATGCCGCTGAACTGTGGCTGGAAGGTGTCGATTCGGGCACCAGTTGAGGCGTCGAGGGCATATACGGCTCGAACCGGACGACGGTCGTTGAGCGTCGGTGGCATCCAAACGCCATCGACGCGAAGGTGGATCGTTTGGTTTGCCTGGCTGAAGACATGACCCCAGCAGTGACAGGACACATAGACCCGCCCCTGCCAGACCTCAAGGTCCTGACTGTCGCCGCCACCTGCGGTCTCACCGCTCGGTACATAGCGGTTGGTGACATGGCTCCAACGGAGACTCCAAGACGACTCATCGATCACCGCGGTGTGGTGCTGTGACCCGCCGATAAAGACGTTGCCGTTAGCCACGACAACGTCGTGGAGATACTGAACGGTGACGTCGGAGTCGTTGTGTTCGTACTGCAGAGCGGTGAGCAGCGCTCCATTGCTGGCGCTCAGCGCGGCCCACCCCCGCTGGGAGGTGCCGCCAACGGTGGTAAAGAAGCCGGTCAGGTAAACCCGGTCAAAGTTCGGGCTCTTGGCCAGACCCCATACACCGCCACCGCTGATTGCCGGCCTCCACGAGGTGTCGGCCAACCCGGTGTTGGTGTTGATGCGGGTCACATTCTGCACCGCAGTGGTCGAGCCCGACTTGGTGACGGTGTCGAACGAGCCAGCGGCGTAGAGCAGGTTCCCGTCCAACTCGATGACTCGAACAACGTTGCCCCGGCCGCTGATCTCGGTGGTCCACGTCGGATCGACGTTGCCAGACGCCGGGTCGAGGGCGACGATCGAGCGATGGGTTGCGCCGTTGACCTGGGTGAACTCGCCACCCACGTAGAGGCGACTGCCGTCGGCGGATGCTCGAAGGGCATACACCGGACCGTTGAACTGCGGCGCCCACCAGTCGATAAAGACGCCGTTGTCGGCATGGAACGCCGCGATAAATGGCTGACTTGAGGTGCTTGGGGATCCGACCGGGCCAACCTCGAGGAACTTGCCACCAACATAGATGGTGTTGTCGATCTGTTCGATGGCAAAGATATGCGACGCCACATTCGTGGTGGTGCCAGCCTGGATGCCGGTGACACCCCAAAAGTTGCGAACCCGATCGTCGAGTTCGGCGCCGGCCGGGTTGACCAAAAAGAGGCCAGCGAGGCTCAGCACAAGGCCGAGCATCAGTGCGGTCGAGCCGGTCAGGAAGCGCCCGAGCCTTCGGGAGGAAAGAGACCCCTGGCGCGGGAGGGGAGAGATGGATGGCGATTCCATGGTCTAATTATCGCCTAAATGCAGTTCAGACCCTATGAGTGATCTCCCTCTGGTTCGTTTTGCCCAACGAGACCGGGTCGCTGACCGTTGGAGTGTTAGCGGGGTATCAGCGCCCAGAGGTCAAGATCGAGGAGGACGCCGTCGGCGTACTTTCCCTCTTCGTTGCGAAGCGGGAAGTCGGTTGCCTGGCGGTCCTTCACTGCGACCAAACGGAGGCGAAGTGCTCCAACCGAATCGCTGATCTCGGCCGTGTCGAGTACCTCGGACCAGGCGTAGATGGTGTCGCCGGCAAAGGCTGGCGCGGTGTGGCTGCCGCCGTTGATGGCGGCGATCATCTGAGCGTTGGCCAAGCCGTTGAAGCTCAGCGCCCGGGCCAGGCTGATGATGTGGCCGCCGTAGATCAGACGTTGGCCGTCCTCGCGCACCTGAGCATTGAAGTGGACCTTGGCGGTGTTTTGCCACAGTCGAGTGGCGATCATGTGCTCGGCCTCGCTGATGGTGACGCCGTCGACGTGATCGATCTTTTCGCCCACCTCATAGTCGGCGAAACGATGGGGCTCGCCGGCCAGGTCGAAGTCGTAGTTGGCGAAGGTGAGCCCGGCGGGGACCGGCAGGTCGGCCGCGGCCACCGCATCAGGCAGCTCCGGTACCACCGGGTCGGGGGCGGGCGCGTCCACGTCACCTTTGCGAACCATTACCCAGCGAGCCCAGGTGAGGACCGGCTCGCCCGCAGCATCAACCGCGTTGGACCGCACATACACAATGCCGGTCTTGCCGTTGGAGTTCTGCTTGAGGCCAATCACCTCCGAGGTGGTGGAGATGGTGTCGCCGGCATACACCGGGCGAAGAAACCGGCAGTCGGCGTAGCCGAGGTTGGCCACCGCGTTAAGCGACACGTCGGGAACGGTTTTGCCGAACGCCACGTGAAACCCGACCAGGTCCTCAAGCGGATGGCGATCGAAGCCGGAGGCCTGGGCGAAGGCGGCGGAGGAGGGGAGGGCAAAGCGGGTGGGGTAAAGGGAGGTATAGGCGGCCCGATCGCCCTCGGTGAGGGTGCGGGGGGTGGCGTGGGTGAGCACCTGGCCAATGGTGAAGTCTTCGAAGAAGTTGCCGGGGTTGGTTTTGGTGGTCACGAACGCTCCAGAGAGATTGCCTGCCGATCGCCCGCTAGCGTAACGGCCAGTCGGGCGGGCTCAAGATCTCAAGATGATCTCGGTCCAAGGGCCGCCGAAATGTCGGCGGCTAGCGCTGATTATCTGCGTTTAGTGCCGACACTACGGATTGTGGGCGGGCGGTGTGGTCGGGTGAAAATCTTGAGGCAATAGCTAACAAAACTTGTTAGTTGCCATCGAGGGCGCGTAGGTTCTCCGCCATGCGGTCACCCGACGAACTTTCGGAGTTCCTCCGAGCCAATGGGTTAAAGGCGACACCACAACGCCACGCGGTTTTCGAGGCCCTGCACCGCGAGAGCGGGCATCCCACTGCGGACGACATCTGGGCCCGGGTGCGTGAGCAGATGCCAACGATCTCGCTGCGTACCGTGTACCAGGCGCTGCACGACCTGGTCGACCTCGGTGAAGCCCGCATCGTTACCGTCGGTGCAGGTGCCGCGCAGTTCGATCGCAATACCGAGCAACACGATCACTTCGTCTGTCGAAAGTGCGAAGCAATCTTTGATGTTGTGTCGTCACGACCGCGGCTGATGTCGGGCTTCCCCGACGTTGCCGATGTCGAGTTGCCTGCGACCGACGGCTCCGGGCCGAGCGGAGCACGCAGCGACGTCGTCGAACCGGCCGCGAATTTCCAGATCGAGACCGCTGAGGTCATCTTCAGGGGGCTTTGTGCTCCCTGTGGGGGGTGAGGTTCAACGACGCGCCGTAGTACCTGATCCCAGCGATCCATGGTTCCCAACGAACCAGAAACCAAGTTGTCCATCATCAACACCAACCTCAACACGAGTAAGCCGAGGAGAAATTTATGACCGAAGACGCAGGCAAGTGCCCGGTAGCCCACAACCCACACACGGGCACCGGTAGTTCCGCGAACCAACACTGGTGGCCGAACCAGCTCAACCTGAACATCTTGAACCAAGGGGCGCCAGCGACCAACCCGCTCGGCGACGACTTCGACTACGCCGCCGAACACGCCACCCTCGACCTTGCCGCAGTGAAGGCTGACCTCACCGCGCTGATGACCGATTCCAAGGAATGGTGGCCAGCAGACTATGGCCACTACGGACCGTTCTTTATTCGTATGGCCTGGCACAGCGCCGGTACCTACCGCACCCACGACGGTCGCGGTGGTGGCCGCAGCGGATCCCAGCGCTTTGCCCCGCTCAACAGCTGGCCCGACAACGTCAACCTCGATAAGGCCCGCCTCCTCCTGCAGCCGATTAAGCAGAAGTACGGCAACAAGCTGTCGTGGGCCGATCTCATGATCCTCACCGGCAACGTGGCCCTGGAATCGATGGGCTGCCCCACCTACGGCTTCGCCGGCGGGCGCGAAGACACCTGGGCTCCCGAAGAGGACATCTACTGGGGACCAGAAAACGTCTGGCTCGAAGATGAGCGCTACAGCGGCGACCGTGAGCTTCAGGCTCCCCTCGGCGCAGTGCAGATGGGCTTGATCTACGTCAACCCGGAAGGTCCCAACGCCAACCCCGACCCGGTCGCCTCCGGCGCCGACATTCGCGAGACCTTCGGCCGCATGGCCATGAACGATGAAGAGACCGTGGCCCTGGTCGTCGGCGGTCACGCCTTCGGCAAGATGCATGGCGCCGGTCCTGAGGACATGGTGAACGCCGAGCCCGAGGGCGCCCCGATGGAGCAGCAGCTCATCGGTTGGAAGAACGACTTCGAGTCCGGCATGGGCGTCCACACCACCTCGAGTGGATTCGAGGGGGCCTGGACCAAGACCCCCACCCAGTGGGACAACGCTTACCTCGAGGCGCTGATGGACAACGACTGGGAACTCACCGAGAGCCCGTCCGGTCACAAGCAGTGGACCTGCCCGGCCCTCGCCGGCACCGTTCCCGACGCCCACGACCCCAGCCTCACCCACGCGCCAGTGATGTCGACCGCCGATATGGCCATGAAGATGGACCCGATCTACGGACCGATCTCCCAGCGATTCCGCGACAACCCCGAACAGCTCACCGAAGCGTTCGGGCTGGCCTGGTACAAGCTGACCCATCGCGACATGGGCCCGAAGGTCCGCTACATCGGACCGGAAGTTCCCGCCGAAGAACTGCTCTGGCAGGACCCGATCCCGGCCGGGGCCGCCCTCAGCGATGCCGATGTGGCCACGGTCAAGGCCGCCATCATGGACTCCGGCCTCAGCATCACCGACCTGGTGAGCACCGCCTGGAACTCGGCCTCCACCTACCGCGGCAGCGACATGCGTGGTGGCGCCAACGGTGGTCGTATCCGCCTTGAGCCCCAGGTCAGCTGGGAAGCCAACAACCCCGAAGATCTTCGTCGGGTCCTCGGCGCCCTTGAAGGCGTGCAGTCGAGCGTTGGCGTAACCGTTTCGATGGCTGACCTCATCGTGCTCGGCGGCGCAGCGGCGGTTGAAGCCGCAGCCAAGGCCGGTGGCCACGACGTTTCGGTGAACGTTTCCACCGGACGAGGCGACGCCACTCAGGAACAGACCGACGTGGAATCCTTCGCCTGGCTTGAGCCCCAGGCCGACGGCTTCCGCAACTTCCTGGGCAAGGGCACCAGCCACGTGGCCGAGCACCTTCTGGTCGACCGGGCCCAGCTTTTGGGTCTGAGCGCTCCGGAACTGACCGCTCTTGTCGGTGGCCTCCGGGTCCTCGGCGTGTCGAACGACAACCACGGTGTGCTCACCGACAACGTCGGCACCCTGTCGAACGACTTCTTCGTGAACCTCCTCGATACCAACACCGTTTGGGCTCCGGCCTCCGGGGCCGAGGATGTCTTCGAAGGCACGGACCGGGCGACCGGCACAGCCAAGTGGACCGGTACCCGTAACGACCTCGTGTTCGGCTCGAACTCGATCCTGCGGGCCGTCGCCGAGGTGTACGGCTCAAGCGACTCGGGTGAACGCTTCGCCAATGCCTTCGCCGCAGCCTTCGCCAAGGTGATGGACGCCGACCGCCACGACCTGGCCTAGGAGTTTCTAGGACCGTCATAGGAGACGCCTAGGCGTCGAAATCAAAATTCGCCGGTGGCCACCACCCCCTCGGGAGGTGGCCACCAGCGCGTCCCGGCCTGGAGTTGGTGTACGAACATTTGTTTGGTAGGTTGGCGCCCGTGTTGACCGCCGCCTATCAGCCCAGCTTGTTTGCCCAGGGTCCAGTCTCCGCGGTCTCGCGTCTTGACCGCCTGCGTCGGGTGCAACTCGACGACATGTCATGGGTGGATCGAGGCGTCGGTGTCTTCGAAGGCAGCGACGCTCTCTTTCGCGAACTTCTCGAGCGCACGGCGTGGGAAGGTCATCGGCGGCTGCTGTTTGACCGCTGGGTTGATGAGCCGAGACTGCATGGTGCTATGCCTCGACTCTCCGATGCGATGGACGAGGCTGTCAGCGGATTGCGGGCCGGGCTGGCCGACCGCTACCAGAGGGATTTTGATGGTGGCTGGGCTGCGCTCTATCGGGACGGCTCCGACAGCGTGGCCTGGCACGGCGACTCGATCGGCCGGTTTCGGGGTGACGCGGTGGTGGCGGTTCTGTCGGTTGGAGCCGAGCGGCGGTTCGGCCTTCGACCCGACCCCAAACGCAGCCGGGGGGAGCGGAGCAACTATGCCTGGAGACTCGGCTCTGGCGACATGGTGGTGATGGGTGGAGCCTGCCAGCGAGATTGGCAACACGCGGTGCCCAAGATGGCAACTGCGGGCCCTCGCATCAGCATCCAATTCCGGTCACCGGGCTGGGACGGAGTCGGCCGCGCCAGTCGTACCCCGTCGAGTCGGGTCAGTGAACATTCTTCGGGTGACTGAGTCGGTGGGGTTTCAGACGCAAACCGGAGAGGCATAACTAAGTCTATTCAGTAATAGACTATTTGTCCGACTAGAGGACTCCAGCGGTGCTTAGCTTGGAGACGGGCCGAATGTGTAAACGGCCTGCCTACCCTCCAGGATTCGGGAGTTTTTGAGCCCACTTCGTCGAATCCAGGGATCCTGAGGGGCCGTTTAGCTCTGGAAATATTTCTGATTTGGTCTATCTATTTATAGATAGACTCGTTAGCATCTCTCCATGAGTCAAAACCTTCAAACATTCAGCCGAGCCGCCCACATGCTTCGGAACGCCGCCGTGCGGGTTCCCGCCGATTCCTGGGACAATGCGTCCTGTTGTGAGGGCTGGTCCGCTCGCCAAGTTGCGGGCCACGCCACCTGGGTTCTCAACACCATCACCGCCGGGGCCACCAACCAGCCAAAGCCTGGCCCTCAGGACGAAGCCGAAATCGCGGGAGCCGACCCGGCCGCCACTGTTTGTCACGCCGTCGACGGATGCCTCGCCGCCCTCGACCAGGCCGGAGCGCTCGACGTCGAATACGACAGCCTCTTTGGGGAAATGAAGATGGATGATTTCCTGGGTTCGATCTTCCCGGATCCGCTGGCCCATGCCTGGGACCTCGCTGATGCCGCCGGGATCGCCCACGGCATCGATGCCTCCATGGCCCAGAGCGCCATGGCCACCCTCGAGCCGGCGTCGGACAGCCTACGGGCCCCCGGCATGCTCGCCGACATTGTCGAGACCAACTCGGCCGACGCCGTTGATCAAATGATTGCCTTCACCGGCCGCACCAGCGTTCGCAGCTAGCACTGATCGGTCCTGCTGGCCGGGTCCTGCCGGCGGGCTGGGCCGTTGCTTCCGGGAAGCCACCTCCCGGAGGCAACGGCAAATCCGGTCCACCCATCTCCGCCCAAAGACCAACAGACTTCATCTCTACCCTCACCAAACCCACGAAGCGAAAACGAGTCCTCACCATGTCGGAACTAACGATCGCCGAACTCCTTGACGAATACGATCGATCCATTCGCTACACCAACGATCTTTGGACCGACCTCAGCGACGACCAGATCAGCTGGAGGGAAAGCGAAGATGCGAGTGGTGTCGGCTGGCATGTCGGTCATCAAGCCGCAGTTGCTCACTACATGGTCCGGAATCTGACCGCGGCCGAGCCTCCGCTCAACAAGGAGCTTGATTCACTCATGGACTCGGCAACCAACGAAGCCGACCGCGGCACCATCCCGGGCCGTTCGGTGCTCGCTTCCTACCGAGACGAGGTTGCGGAGCGGGTTCGGTTCCGAATCGGCAATATCGACAAGGGTGACGTCGGGGCACCAGTGCAACTGCGGGTTATCGCCAGCACACTGATGATCGCGGTCATCAACCACGAGTATCAGCATGCCAAGTGGGTTGGGGAGCTCCGCCGCGACGTTCACGGCAAGGATCTCCCGCCCGACCCGGCTTCTGACCGGCTGAGGGAGATTGAGGGCTACTTCGTGATCGGCGCCTGATAGCGCCGGTATCATTGGCGGTGCGGATCACGACCCATTCCAAGGAAGTACACCGGTGAACCGCAACTCGGTATGGCTGGTGTAGTTCCGATTCTGGGCCTCACACCGCGGGAGTAGACAGTGGCAAAACCGACCGGCCGCCCGGTGAAAGAAGAGCTTCTCACTGCGGCGACGGAACTGATCCAAAGCGTCGGCGTGGCCGGCTTTAGCTACGGCGACCTCGGAGAACAGGTTGGGGTCCGGTCGCCCTCGATCCACCATCACTTCCGCCACAAAGAAGACCTCGTGGCCGAGGTGGCGAGACGTTACCGTCAGGACTTTCGTGCAGCCGTGGATGGGATTGCCGCTCCCACCGCAACCGAGCGGCTCCACGCGTATACGGCCCTTTTTGTGGCTACCGCTGAGCAGGACCGTATGTGTCTTTGTGGCGCGGTCATCGCGGAATGGGTAACCGCAGGCGAAGGGCCTCGTCGAGAGGTCGAGGGCTTCTTTGACGATCAACGAAGCTGGTTGGTGGCTCAGTTGGCCACTGGTGTTGCTGACGGTGAGTTTCACGCCGATCTCAATCCGCAGGTTGGCGCCCAGATGATTCTTGCGACCCTGGAAGGGGCAATCCTTATGAGCCGGCTCGGTGGTGGTCGTGGCGTCGATGACACCAGCCATCTATTGGTGTCGCTGCTCGCGAACTAGCCGACGACCGGCGATCCAGCTCACTAGGCCGGGTCCGGACCAACGGGTGGGTTGGTGTGGTGGCGCAATATTGTGATGCCATTCGGGTTGGGGCCCTGCTACACCGGTGTCATGAGCAACCCGTTCGAATCGATGACTGACCGGCGGGGCATCTTCGGCGGTGATGCCGCCAACTATGCCACCGCTCGCCCCGGCTACCCGGACGAGCTCTACGACATTCTCGTGGCCGAGACCGGCTTGGGTCCAGGCACCGCAGTGCTTGAGGTAGGTGCCGGACCGGGCCAGGTTACGGGACGGCTACTCGGTCTCGGCGCCGATGTGACCGCAGTAGAGATCGACTCCCGAATGGCGGACCAGTTGATTGCCGACCATGGCGGCGACGCTGCCGAGGGTGCACTCTCGGTGATCGTGTCGGCCTTCGAGGAAGTGGCCGAACAGGCTGACTTTGATCCCGAAGCCCGGTTCGATCTGGTGGCCTCCGGCACCGCCTTCCACTGGGTGCCCAACGCCGTTGGTTTGGAACTTGCTGCCGATCTGCTGGTTGAGGACGGTTGGCTGGCGCTGTGGTGGACCACCTACATGGATCCCGACACCCCCAGCGACTTTGAGGATGCGTTTCAACCGATGCTGAAGGAGATCGCTCCTGAGCTACTCCATGTCAGCGGGGGATCGGCTTCAGGCATCGGAGGCCCGACCAAGCCCTACGCCCTCGACCTCGAGACCCGGATCGGCGAAATCGATGCCAGCGGCCGTTTCGGACCCGTCGACCATCGCCAGATCCGCTGGACCGGAGCGCACACCGGCGAGTCGCTGCGCAACCTCTTCGCTTCGTTTTCGCCGTTTATGGCTCTCGAACCGGAGAAGGGGGCGGAGATACTCGATGCCATCGAAACACTGGCCCGCGATCGGTTCAACAACCACGTTGAACGGCCCTACATCACCTCGCTCTACCTAGCGCAAAAAGAAGGCTGAGTAGCTGGCACTGCTTCAGCTCGGGCCGGCTAGCGGTAGAACCCAAGAGTTCGACGAGTCCAATCAGTCATGCTGATCCCGGATCCGTTCAAGCCCGTCGAGGATCAGCTGTAGGCCGAAGTCGAAGTCGCCGTCGTCGGTGGGCGAGTGCACGTGATACCGGGCGTGCTCGATCAGGTAGGGATATCGACCTTCGGGAACCGACGCCACGAAGGCGTCGACACTCGCCGACATCTCGTCGGGGTCGAGTCGGACGTTGACTTCCTCACTACTGAAGCCGAGCACGTGGCGGTTGATTGCATGAAGGCCCTGATGGGCTAGTTCCACCGAGAAGCCTGCGGTCCGTAGGGTGGCCAGCAAGTGTTCGGTGTGCGCCAGCCTCGCTTCGCCGGCGCCGGTGTCGTACCAGAGGCCGCAGACCCAAGGATGGCGAACCAACGCTCGGTGGGTGGAGCGGGCCGTTTCGGCGAGATCGCTGGCCCAATGCCCGGTGGTGGCTACCAACTCAACCTCTGCGGTCACGAGATCAACGATCCCGTCCAGGATCTCCTTCTTGTTGGCGATGTGGTTGTAGAGCGACATCACCTCGAAGCCGAGCTCCCGGGCCAGCTTCCGCATGCTCAGGCTGTCGACCCCGTTGTGGTCGGCGAAAACAAGGGCTGCTTCGAGTACCGCGCCCCGAGTGAGCGTGGGCCGCGCTTCCTTGTCGCCGTGGGGGCGAGCGGTTGTGCGCTTTGTCTTTGGTTGTTTGCCCTTGGTCATGTCGCCCCGGATTGTCTGCTTGACATCCTCTCACCCTATCCGTAACGTACACTGTACTTCCTGGATACGTACACTGTATGTACCTTCAGAACTAAGTGTTCGCAACATCCGATCAACCAAGGGACGAGACCTTCACCGATGACTGCTTCGACGAACAAGAACAACGGTGATGACGCCGCGGAGGCCACCGATCGAAACGCTTCGGCCCCGATCGACACTGAATCGAGACCGATGCGAGTCGTCAGGTCCGCCGAGTACGGGCCACCTTCAGAAATGGCCGTCGAGCAGGTGCAGATTCCCGAACCCGGCCCCGACGAGGTCTTGGTACGGGTGGGGGCCGCCTCGGTCAACCCTGCCGATTGGCACCTACTACGCGGCGATCCCTACATCGCCCGACTGACCGTCGGGCTTCGCCAGCCCCGCAATACAGTGCTCGGCTGTGATGTCTCCGGCGACATCGCCGCGCTCGGGGTTGGCGTCGAGGGCGTGGCCCTGGGCGATGAGGTGGTGGGCAGCACCTTTATGGAGGGCTTCGGCGGGTTCGCCGACTATGCCATCGTTCAGCGCAAGCTCCTGGTCCCGAAGCCGCCGGAACTCCCGCACGAGGCGGCCGCGGCGCTGCCACTGGCCGGCTCGACGGCACTGGAGGCGGTGCGCGATCACGGCAAGGTTGCACCTGGACAACGGGTACTGATCATCGGGGCATCAGGCGGTGTCGGCACATTCGCGGTACAGCTTGCGGCGCACCTCGGAGCCGAAGTAACCGGCGTGTGCAGTACCGCCAAAGTGGAGCTTGTCCGCTCCCTCGGCGCCGATCACGTTGTCGACTACACCAAACGGCCGGTGCACGAGATGGTGGGCGATGCTGAGCCCTTCGATCTTGTTGTGCAGGTGGCTGGCTCCGACTCGATCTCGACTCTGCGAGGGCTCACCGCTCGCAAGGGCACCGTTGTGATCCTGAGCGGCGATGCCAAAGGGCACCTTCTCGGCGCGGCACGCAGGGTGATCGCGGCGGCGGTGATCAATCCGTTTGTGTCCCAGCGGTTGGTCAACTTCACCGTCGCACCGAATGAGAACGACCTCGCCACCCTTGTAGGTCTCGCCGGTGCCGGAGAACTCACCTCGGTGATCGACCGCACCTACGGGCTCGATCAGGTTCCGGCCGCACTGGCCTACCTGGAGGAAGGGCACGCAGCCGGAAAGGTGATCATCACCCCTTAAGCCGGACGATCGGACCTCGCCGATGGCGGAGCGCGAGTCGTAGTTGGCGCGGTTTTGCTGGGTGTTGGGCGCTTCAGCTCCGGCAAAGGGTCGGCGGAGCGCTACCCTCGCATCCATGGCCACCGACACCAAAACTGAGGCCGATGTGGAGGCGATGCTCAACGATCTCCGCACCCTGGTTGAAATTGAGTCGCCGTCGCACAACGTCGAAGCGCTCACCGAGTCGGCAAAGGCCCTCGCCGGAATCGTCGAACGATGCCTCGGTGGAACCGCAGAGCTGATCGACAGCCCGGCCGGCCCCCACGTCTTCTGGAGCGGCGGCGGTGAGCCGAAGGTGCTCATCCTCGGCCATCACGACACCGTCTTCCCCCTCGGCACCCTTAAGCGACGACCCTTCCAAGTGGTCGACGGCAAGGTCACCGGCCCCGGAGTCTTCGACATGCTTGGCGGCATCGTTCAAGCGATCCACGGCATCGCCATGGTTGAGGATCGCTCCGGCGTCGAGATTCTTATCACCGCCGATGAAGAGGTCGGCTCCCGGGCGTCGCGCCAACTCCTTGAGGAGCGGGCCCAGGCTTGTGGCGCGGTGCTGGTGTTTGAGGGGGCGGCCCCCGGTGGTGCGGTCAAGATCGGCCGCAAAGGTTGCGGCACCCTGGAGATGACCATCACCGGGCGAGCGTCGCATGCCGGTTTGGAACCCGAGGCCGGAATCAACGCACTCCTCGAAGCGGCCTACCAAGTAGTCGAGTTGGCTGCACTATCGAAGCCCGAGATTGGAACGACCGTAACCCCGACGGTGGCCCACGCTGGCACTGCCGACAACGTCGTGCCTGCGGAAGCCACCGTGTCGGTAGACGTGCGGGTGGAATCGGCCGCCGAAACCGAACGGATCGAAGCGGCCTTTACGGCCTTGGCGCCCAAACTACCCGGAGCCCAGCTGGAGGTTTCCGGCGGAGTGAACCGGCCGCCGATGCCCGAGTCGGCCTCGGCCGATCTTTTTGCCCTGGCCCAGAAGATCCAACCCGACCTGGCCGGAACCTACGTGGGGGGTGGGAGCGACGGCAACTTCACCGCTGCCCTCGGGGTGCCAACTCTTGACGGACTCGGCTCCGTTGGTGGTGGCGCCCATGCCGACCACGAGTACCTCGAGGTCGATGCGATGGCCGGACGAGCCCGACTCGTCGCCGGCCTGGTGGAGGCTCTTTCGACCGGGGCGATCGAGTCGACTGGGTAGGCCGGGTAGGCCGGCTAGGCCGGGCCGATTCGACCCCACTGGTCAGTGGCTGAAATCGGTAGGATCGGCGGATGACCACGCCGATCAACCTCATTGCCTGGTCCGGATCGATCCGGGCTGAATCTGTCAACACCCAACTACTTGACCGGGCCCTCGCGCTGGTGGGGAGCCACGACGGGGTCACCGTCGACCGGGTCAACCTGGCCGACTTCGAGATGCCGCTCTACAACCAGGACCTTCAGGAAGCGAGCGACGAACTGCCCGAGGTAGTCACCCAGTTGGGCGACCGCATCACCGCCGCCGACGCGGTGCTGATCGCCTCGCCCGAATACAACGGTGGCTACTCACCGCTCTTCAAGAACGTCATCGACTGGGTGACCCGGATCAACATGTTCCTGTTCGCCAACAAGTACATGGGCGTGTTGGTGACGACACCAGGGAGCATGGGGGGAGTGCGCGGCGGCGCCCAGATGGCGCAGCTGTTCGAGAACATGTTCCTCCCCGTGCACCAGCCACCGTTCAGCCTCGGAAAGTTCTACGAGGCCATCGCCGAGGAATCGATCGAAGGACTCGATGATTGGGTCGCAGCCTACGTGGCCGGAGCGCGAGCCAATGCAGAAAAAGTGGCGGCTGAGGCCGCAGCCAAGGCCGAGGGTGAAGAAGCCAGCAGCTGATGGGCAGCTCAGAGCCATCGCTCTTTGAACAAACCATGCAGCTTGAGGCCCTCGGCGACGGCGTGTACGAGCGCGACATCGACCAGACCTGGTGGGGCTGGAACGGCCAGTTCGGCGGGTACATCCTGGCCCTGTCCCTCGAAGCGTGTCGGGCCCACGTCGCCCCGATGGCGGCCGACCATCGCGAACGGGCCCTCACGCTGCACTTCATGCGGCGCTTCGGCGAAGGTCGCCTCCGCATCGAGATCGCAACCGAACGAGCGGGTCGCACCGTGACCAACGTGTCGCTTCGGTTGAGCGTCGACGGGAAAGCGTGCGGCGTGGGCGTGGCTCTCTTTGCCTCCGATCGTCACAGCCAGCAATTTCAATCGGCCACTCCGCCCGACCTCACCCCGCCAGCTGCCGACGAAGCACCGCAGCCGTCGCCGATCCCCGCTGCCGCCCTGACCCACTTCGACATCTGGCCCCGGCACGAGGGCGACCTGTTCAGCGGTGCCGATGTTTCAGAATCGGGCGGCTGGATGCGACTGAAAGAGGTCGGTGGATCCGACGAACGGGCGCTGTTCTTTCCCGCTGACGGCTATGTCCCCGCGGGCAACCTGCGGCTGACCGAACCCTCGATCGGCGGCACCCTCGACTTCACCGCCCACTTCCGTGAACCGGTCCCGACATCGATCATCGAGGATGGCGAACCGGTTCGGGTGGTGCTGCGGGTGGCACGATCAGCCACCGGCTACATCGATGAGGATGCCGAAATCTGGAGCGTCGATGGCCGATTACTGATGCAGACCCGCCAAACCCGCTACAACGAGATCGTCGATGCCGAGATGCTGGCAACGTTCGCGCCGGCAAATGTCGGCGATACTGGTGAATAATCTGCGCCTAGCGCCGACAATTCGGACTGCTTCGGCAAATGTCGGCGCTACTGGTGAATAATCTGCACCTAGTGCCGACATTTCGGGTTGTTCTTTGGCGTCTGGTAGCTTGCGAGGACTTCCTCCTTTGATTGTTTGATCGAAGGAGTGTCCCTATGGGCGCACCGACTGACCCCGACCACGCGCTCGCCGATATTCTTCGACGGCAACACGGTCTGATTTCGCGGTCGCAGGCCTTGAGCATCGGGTTCAACGAGAACCAGATCCGCTACCGCCTCTCGCGCAAGCTCTGGTTGCAAGTTGACTACCGGGTGTACCGCCACCACTTGATTTCGCCGTCCTGGCACGCCAAGGTCCTTGCGCCATGCCTTTCGCTGGGTGCCGTCGCCAGCCACAGGACTGCCGCTGCTCTTTGGGAACTGGATGGATTTGCCCGTGGGCGGCCTGAAATCCTTCTTCCAAAGCACGCAGGAAAGCAACGGGACGGGATTCGCATTCACGAGACGACGTTGTTTGCTGAGCGCCAGACCACGATGCGGATGGGTATTCCGACAACCGGCATCGAGCGCACGCTGATTGACCTTGCGAAGGTCGTCCCTCCAGCCAAGCTGCGACAAGCCGTCGACAGTGCTCGTTTGCAGGAACTTGTTGACTGGCCTGGCATCGGGCGGTCATTCTCGACCCATGCTCGTCGTGGTCGAGACGGTATTGCATCGATGCGCCTCTACCTTGAGGACCACCTCGGCGAGGAGTCAATCCCGCTAAGTGATTGGAGTCGGCTGGTTGCCGACCTCCTCATTGATGCTGGTTTGCCGGCGCCCGAGCTCGAATACACCGTGGTAGGTCCCGGCTATCGGTACGTGGTCGACCTGGCTTACCCGGATCTGCGGGTAGGCATCGAACTCGACAGCGTCACCTGGCACCTCAACCGACAATCGTTTCACGGTGATCGTCGTCGTCTGAACCGTCTCCAGGACCTGGGCTGGTCGATGCGACTCTTTACATGGGAGGACTACAGCCGCCGACCAGCCGACCTTGTCGCCAGTGTCAGGACGGCCTGCAGGCAGCAGAGGGCCGCCTAACCGAAATGTCGGCGATACAGGCGAATAATCTGCACCTAGCGCCGACATTTCGGACTGCTTCGGCAAATGTCGGCGATAAAGGTGAATAATCTGTACCTAGCGCCGACATTTCGGATGGCTACTTGCCGACGACGAAGCTCACGCTGGTGGTGCCGGAGCCGCCGATGTTGAGGGTCTGAACGTTGTTGGCGCCTTCGACCTGGTAGTCGCCGGCGGTGCCGGTGACCTGCTTGTGGGCATCAAGCACCTGGCGACAACCGGTGGCGCCCACTGGGTGACCGGCACCGATCAGCCCGCCACTGGGGTTGATCGGGATGTGGCCGTCGATGTCGATCCAGCCCTCCTCAACCGCCTTCCAGCTCTCACCGGGATCGGTAATGCCGAAGTGGTCGATGGCCATGTACTCCGATGTGGTGAAGCAGTCATGGGTTTCGATGGCGTCGATGCCCGACACATCGGCGATCCCGGCCCGCTCCATGGCCTTGGTGATGGTGCTGCGCACGTGGGGGAGTACATACTGCTCATCGCGGCTCTCGTCGATCTTGTCGGCGAAGCGCAGTCGGGCGGTGTTGTGACCCCAACCCTTGAGTTTGGGAATGTCGGCCAAGTCGATGCCCTTGCGCTGGGCGTACTCCTCCGCCTTCGAGCGGCTGGCCAGGAACAGGCTGACGGCACCATCGGTGACCTGCGAACAGTCGGCCAAACGGATCCGACCGCCGACCTCGGCGTTGTCGTCGCCCCGGCTCATGGCGTGTTCGTAGTTCATGTACCAGGTGCGGGTCTGGGCGTTCGGGTTCTTCTTGGCGTTGTCGTAGTTGATGCGGCTGATCTCGGCGAGGTGTTCGTCCTTGAGCCCGTAGCGGCGGTCGTACTCGTCGCCGAGCTTGCCGAACAGCTTCGGGAACGGGAACTCGATGCCATCGGCTTCATCGGCATACCAGGCCGCGGTGCCGAGGAAGGCGCCGCCTTCGCTGGCGGGCACGGTCTTCATCTGCTCGATGCCGACCACACACTGGAGGTCGTAGCGGCCAGCCTCGATCTCGGCCGAAGCGGCCAGCAATGCGATCGAGCCTGAAGCGCAGGCGGCCTCGTGGCGACCGGTCGGCAGGCCGGAAAAGGCCGGATCGACCTCGGTAAAGAAGGCGCCCAGGTGGCCCTGCATGCAATAGAGCTCGGCGGCGAAGTTGCCCACGTGGGCACTTTCGATTTCCTCGGGATCGATCCCGGTCTCCTCCATGCCGCCCTTGACGGCCTCGCGCATCAGCGCCGAGAAGTGTTTGTTTTCCTTGGACCAGTTACGGGCAAAGTCGGTTTGGTAACCGCCGAGCACGTAGACCTCTTCGGATGATTGGTTTGCCATGTCGTTCTCCTCGAGTCGGTTCGGCTGGTTATGCGGCGGCGACGAAGTAGCGGCCGGGGTTAAGTCGTTTCTGGGCAAAGAACGCCGGCGCATCGCCAGCCTTGGCGGCATCGCCGATCACGGTGGGGACCGGCACTGATGCCTCTTCCATAATCTTGACCGCGTTGGCCGCTCCCATGGTGTCGACCAGAAGCGTGGGCGGGGCCCAGTTGAATCCGGTGGCCATGATGCGGTCGATGTCGTCGATGGTTTCGCACACTTCGCCCACCCGATGGAAGGCATAGCTGATGTAGCCGGCCACCACCTTGCGGGTCAGCTTGGCGGCGTCGCCGTCGGCGTGGACCATCGCGTCCATGCCCTCGGAGTAGCGGCCCTCGGCGTAGGCCTTTACGATCGGTTCGACGTGGCCCATATCGGGCATGGCGATCGAGTCGGCCGCCTCGTACAGACCGCTCGGGGTGTCGAGCACCATGCGGCCCTCGTCGCCCTTTTTGAAGAAGCCGCCGCCGGTCTTGTCACCGAGCACGCCCTTTTCCATCATCTCGGCCATGTAGGTCGGGAGCTTCAGGGTGTCGATAGCTTCGTCGGTTGTTTTGTCACAGATGTTGTCGACGATGGCCCGGTGTACGTCCCAGCCCACGAGGTCGATCGTGGCCAGCGGGGTGAGGGCCCGGCCGGTGTAGGGGCCGATGATCGAGTCGACCACCAGCGGGCTGTAGGCCTCGGCCAACTGGGCCGCCTCGTTTAACACCTTGAAGCCGACACGGTTGCCAGCAAAGGCTGGGGTGTCGAAGGTGCGGATGATCTCGCGACCAAGCTTCACCCGGCTGAAGGCTTCGAGGAAGTCCATCACCGCCGGGTCGGTCTCGCTGTTGGGAATCAGCTCGGTGCCGGTGATGACGTTGGGCGGGTTGAAGAAGTGCAGCCCGCAGAAGTTCTTACGGAAGGACTCGGAGCGATCAGCGCACAACCCGTTGATCGAGAGGCCGGAACTAACCGTGGCCACGATTGAGTCGTCGCGGCGGGCAGCGTCGACCCGCTCGAACAGGGGCTTCTTGATCTCGGGATCCTCGGCCACGGCTTCGAAGATGATGTCAGCGTCGGCCACCACTGACTCGAGGTCGTCATATCCGGCACATGCGGAACGATTGGCCACGCTGTCGGAGCGCACCTGCTTGATCGCCGAAGCCAAACCGTCCTTGGCCTTGTCTTCGGTGCGGGCCAGGAATGTCACCTTCGGAACCGCATGGGTGAAGAGCGCAGCGCTGCCGAAACCCATGGTTCCGTTGGCGCCGAGCACGGCAACGTGGTTGATCGAGCGAGTTTCGAGCGCTTTGTGGACGGCGTCGTTGTCCATCATGAGGCGTCAGCTCCAGTGCTGGTTATGTGAGGGCCGGACAGTTGCCTGTCCCGGCGTAAAGATTGTGTCACAGCGAGTGTCACATCAGCCAAAGACTCAGGCTTGGTGGCACGACCGACCCCTATGTTACCCACGGGTCACCTCGGCCGTCATCTGTAGTTACTGCCAAGCGCCGACCAACACAAGATCTGTGACGCCCAGCGCCGCAAAAACAGGGTGCTGGGCGTCACGAATCTTGGTGGTGTGGGGTTGACCTCGGCTCAGGGTGGGAGAGGCTCAGG
>CALAML010000271.1 GCA_937925845.1 uncultured Acidimicrobiales bacterium
TCTGGGCGAGGCATCCGGCGTCGTCTGGCAAGGACGCAGATCCCCGACTTACCTCGTCCGGTAGGGAGGGGTCGAGGACGCAGCCAGCGGCGTCGGGGCCCGCCCAGACCGCATCAGTATTTTGGCGACACACCACTAGCAGCCTCCCAGCTACTACACCTCGGAAACTGCCGCACCACTTCACCGCTTCGCCAGGCGTTGCCGGGAGGGCTCCCCGTTGTTGGGGGCTCCCCGACTTTGCATGATGGTCGCAAGCGACAGCAGCGACCAGGGCAGGAACAATGAACGACGCGGGTTGGTACCGGGATCCCTCAGGCACACCAAACGAACGGTGGTGGGATGGCGGCCAGTGGACCTCGGCCACAAAGGCTCTGTCAGCCAACTCTCCCGGTTCCCCTGGTTCCTCCGGTCCCGCAAAGTCCGGCCTGGGTCGGATACTGCTCATTGGCATCGGCGCCGCGGCGTTCCTTCTCTTCGCCTTTCTCGGACTGGGCGTTGTTCTCGCCCTGCAGGACGACGACAGCAACGACAACAACGAACAGGCCGATGCCGAGCAACCGGCCGAGACCGTAATGCTTGACGAATCGGCGGTGGTTCTCGGCAACCGGTGCGGCTTTGATCCCGCCCCGAACTGGACGCGGCTGGACGATTCCGATTTCATCGCCAACTTTTCTTTGGACCCAAACAACCCGGTCACCGAAGAACCTGAACGCGGCGAACCAGGCGTTTACCTCGAGCTCCGCTGTCAGTCCAACGACGGGTTGACCCCGATCGAGAACGAGTTCGGCGTTCAAGATCGACTTGCGCAAAGCTCGGACTTGCTTGAGATCGTCGAACAGTCGGAGGTAGAACTCTCCGGCGAGCCCGCAATTGCGTCGGTCCTGCGCTTCACCGGGGATTCAGACGGGCCCGGTCAGGAAGTATTTCAGACCACGGTCGTTGTCGGTGATTCGCGATGCGGCTTCGACGTGGTGGCCACCGAGGGTCGCATCGCCGAGATGCGCGCCGAACTCAACACCATCTTCGAGACCCTCATCTGCTCCCCTACCGACAGCTAGGAGACTCCTGTAGACCCCTAGGGCTGGGCGCTGCCGGTGCAGGTCCGTGGTGCTGAGCGCGCCGTTCCGGCGAGGGTTTCCACCGTGTAGGTGAACGTGGCACCGGCGGCCAGGTTGGTGTTGGTGAAGGTGGTGGCCGGCGCATCCACCCGGCCAGCCCAGAACGACTGGCCACCATTGCGAGAGCGGCGAACCACAAACGCAGTCGCCGCATCGCTGGCGGCCCGAGTCCAGGTGATCCGTGCCTGGTTGCCGTTGATCAGCGTCACCGAACACGACGCTGGCGCCACCGCGGTGGGGCCGCCGTTGCCGGCCAGCACCGAGCCGCTACAGGCTCGAACCGCGGACCGGTCGCCGCCGGCGCTCAGGGTTTCCACCGTGTAGGTATAGGTCGAGCCGTTGGCCAGGTTGGTGTTGGTGAAGGTGGTGGCCGGAGCGTCCACCCGACCAGCCCAGAACGACTGACCGCCATTTCGCGAGCGGCGAACAACAAACCGCGACGCATTGTCATTTGCCGCCCTGGTCCAGGTAACCCGAGCCTGATTCCCGTTCACCAAAGACGCGCTGCACGCCGAGGGAGCCACCGCAACCGAGCCATTGCCGGGCGTCGCTGAACCAGAACAGGAGCGGGCCGTGGAGTTTTGTCCACCGGCGGTCTGGGTCTCGACGGTGTAGGTATAGGTCGACCCGTTGGCCAGGTTGGTGTTGGTAAAGGCGGTGGCCGGAGCATCCACCCGACCAGCCCAGAACGACTGACCACCATTACGGGAGCGCCGAACCACAAACCGCGACGCATTATCATTCGCGGCCCTGGTCCAGGTAACCCGAGCCTGATTCCCGTTCACCAAGGTGACCGAGCATGCTGCGGGGGTTACCGGGCCGGTGGGCACGTTCTCATCGACGAGCCGGACAAACCCGCCGGTGGCCTGGTTGCCAGCCCGGGTGATGTCGCCGCCGAGCCAAAGGGCGCCGTCGCTGGCCTCGGCGATGGCCCAAATCCCGGTAGCGCCAAGGTCGGTTTGGAAGCTGTTGATACGGGTGTTGGCCGGCGACGAAGGATCGAGGGCGATCATGAAGTTGGCCGGGTTGTCCTCGCGCCCCAGCGCCAACACCTCGGCGGTGGTGAGGTCCTGAGCGAAGCCGTCGTAGCGCTGGATAAAGGTGCGGAAATGGCCACCGCTGTACAGGCGACCGTCGATGAACTCGTTGACATGGTGATCGCCACCACCGCCGTAGGAGAAATAGAGCTCCCGCATCGACATGTCGTTGGCATCGAGCATCCACATCTGGTTATGGAACGCGGCGATGTAGACGGTGTGGTTGTTCGACTCGATATCAAACACATAGATATCGTCGGCGGCGTTTAACACCTTGCCGCTCGGCGTTCCGTGGTCCAGCCCGGCGATCAGTTCGCCCGTGGTGGTGTTGACCGTGGCCAGGTACTGGGTATCGGGCTGGCCGTTGATGTTCACAAAGAGCCCACCGATGTAGGCCCGGGTGCGATCCGGCGAAATGTCGATAGCGCGGACGCTGCCGCCGAAGGCGCCGGCCCGCCACTGCCCGTCGACCGCTCCGGTGTTGGCGTTGAGCTTGGCCAGTCGGTTGCGGGTCACCGTGGTGCCGTTGCGTACCGCCCGGTTGAAGTTGCCGGCGATGTAGAGATCGTTGCCGACCAGGTCCATGTTGATCACGCCGGCGGTGCGATTGTCGAAGGTGACCCGGGTGCTCCAGGAGGGGTCGACCGCTCCGGTGTTGAGGTCGTAGGCCACCAGGCCGCCGGTGAACTCGCCGCCCACGATCAGCTTCGAACCATCGGGGGTGACCCGCATGGCGTAGACCGGGCCATCGAGGACCGGACGGAAGCTGGAGATCCAGGCGCCGGTGTTGGCGTTGAAGGCCGCGAGATACGGCTGGGCGGTGCCGGCGCTGCCGGTGTTGCGGCGAACGGTGCCGAACTTGCCGCCCACGTACATCACGCCGCGGGCCTCGGCGAAGCCGTTGACCAGCGTGTTGCGGGCGATGCCGTTGCTCGGCTGAAGGTCGGCGACCTGCCAGGTATCGGTGCCGTTGGGGCCGAACTCCGCGCTCGCGGGGCTGGGAGCAACGACGGACCAGATGCCAAAGAGCATCAGTGCCGCAGTAAGAAGTGCCGTGCCAGCCACTGGCGAGACGGGCCGACTCGAGGGAGTCATTCCGTACATAGACCGGACAGTATCAGACGCTGGACAACTCGTCAGCAGGCGAAGGTGACTACGGGCCTTGACGCGAGAGTGACTACGGGGTTTGACGCAGGAGTGACTTCGGGCGCCCGACGAGGCAAATACGACTCGGGCCGGGCAAGATGGATCTATGAACTCCCCCGCCCCCGCCCGCTCCGAGAAGGTTGACATTGCCGTGATCGGTGCCGGCCCCGCCGGTGCGGCCACGGCGATTACCGCGGCCCGAAACGGCGCCAAGGTGGTGGTGTTCGACAAGGCCCCCTACGGCCGCGACAAAGTGTGCGGTGACGGCCTCACCCCGCGGGCGGTCGGCGCCCTCAACGACCTTGGCATCGACATGGAAGATGCCCACCACATCAAAGGCCTGCGCATGATCGCCGGCGACACCAGCCGCGAACTCGACTGGCCCACCACCGCCCGCTTCCCCAACCACGGAGCCGTCTGGCCCCGCCGCCGCCTCGACGCGGCGCTGATCGACGCCGCCGCTGAAGCCGGAGCCGAAGTGGTGTGGGAAACCGAAGCCATCCCCACCTTCGACGACCGCGACCCCGAACGGGTCACCGGTGTGATGGCCGGCAACCAAAAGGTCGAAGCCGACCTGGTGGTGGTAGCGGCCGGAGCCCAAGGCAAAGTGGCCCGTATGCTCGGCGCCGACCGGGTGGAAGACGAACCGTTTGGCCTGGCCATCCGCACCTACGCCGAATCGCCCCGCCACGGCGACCGCCACCTCGAAGCCTGCCTGACCATGACCGACGAGTTCGGCACCGCAGTACCCGGATACGGCTGGATGTTCCCGGCCGGCGACGGCACCGTCAACATCGGTGTCGGTGCCCTGTCCACCATGCGGGGCTTCAAGAAGCTCAACCTCAACAAGCTGATCGACTCCTACCGCAACATGGTCGAAGGCCCCTGGATGCTCGGCCCCAACCTGGAACGGCCCCGAGCCTGGCGCCTGCCGATGACGGCCCAGAAGCGCCACGGTCGCGGCTGGCTGGCCGTGGGCGACGCCGCCGGGCTGATCAACCCGATGAACGGTGAAGGAATCGACTACGGCCTCGAATCCGGCATGCTCGCCGCCGATCTCTTCCTGGCCAACCCGGCCACCGCCGCCAACCGCTACGACCTTGAAGTGGGCGAACGCTTCGACAGCTTCCTTCGCACCGGCCGCCGCTTCTCGTTCCTGATCGGCCACCCGTGGATCCTGCGCTCCGGTCTCAAGATGGCGGTCGGTACCCAAACCATCGCCGGCATCACCCTCTCGGTGATGGGCAACCTGGTCGACTCCGACACCCCCGGCGCTGCCGGGCTGGTACTCAACGCGGCCGACAAAACCCTGGCTGCAGCCGACCCGGTTCTACGCCGAACCCGCGCCGCGGCCTAACCCGGCCGCCAACAGGGCAAAACCCTCATCGAGCGACACCGCCGGCTGCCAGGCCAACAGCTCGCGGGTGCGGCGCTGGTCGAACCAGTGGGCGTGAGCCAACTCGTCGGCCAGGAACCGGGTGACCGGCGGATCGTCCTCGCGACCGGCTAGAGCCCAAATCCGCTCGACCAGCGACCCGGCAGCCTGAGCCACCGGCGTGGGCACCTGACGACTCGGCGCCGGCAACCCGGCGGCGTCGCAGATTCGGCCGAGAATCTCGGCCACCGGACGGGGCTCGCCGTTGGTCACCACCAGAGCCTCACCGGAAATCTCGGGAGCCCGTTCCAGCGCCGCCACCAACGCATCGGCGGCGTTGGTCACGAAGGTGGTATCGATCAGCGCCGCGCCTGAGCCCACCAGCGCCAACCGACCGGCGGCGGCCCGATCCACGATGCGCCCGATCAACTGGGTATCGCCCGGCCCCCACACCAGATGGGGCCGGATGGCCACCACGGCCAGGTCGGGTCCGGCCGCAGCCAAGGCGTCGATCTCCGAAACGGCCTTCGACCGCACATAGAAGTTGGCCGCCCCCTCAGGCTGGGCCGGTTCGGCGCCAGCACCCACCAGGCCATGGCCCACCGGAGCCACCGACGGCGTCGACACCTGCACCAAGCGGCCAACCCCATGACGCCGGGCGGCGGCGATCACATGACGAGTCCCGTCGACGTTGGCGGCCTCGAACTCGGCCCAGGTACCCACCGGCGATACCCGAGCAGCCAGATGCACCACCGCGTCACAGCCGCTCATGGCGTTGTCGACCGCAGTGGTGTCGGCGATATCGCCCCGATGGTCCTCGACGTTGCCGACCAAATCGGCAGCCAGAGCACCGCGCTGGAAGGTGGCCACCTCATAGCTAGCGTCGAGCAACGCCCGGGCCGTTGCCGCACCCAGAAAGCTGGTGGCGCCGGTGAGCAGAACCTTCATCGACGCCCCGCTAGAGCCGGCGAGCCCGAGCGCCAGCGAGTATCTGGTGAGCCCAGTGGGCGACTCGGGTTCGGTCGATCTTGGAGTTGTGGCGGATATCCACCGGCAACCGGCGAACTTCAAGCACCGCGGCCGGCGCCGGCAACAGCGGGTCGGTTGCCGCAGCCAGCTCCCGCCGAACCTGATTGGTGAGGTCGGCCGACGCCAGCCCACCAAAGGGCAGAGGTGCAGTGGTGGTGGCCACCACCACAACCACCTGTTGGGTGCCAGGCGGACCAACCCCGACGGCGGCGGCCATCGACACCGCATCGAGCGCTTCGACCCGACGCTCGATCGGCACCGGCACGACAGGCCCATCGGCGGTGGTGATCACATGGCCGAGCCGACCGCCAACCCACAGCCGACCTTCATCATCGAGCTGGCCGACATCGCCGGTGCGATGCCAGCCGCGGTGGCTGGAGCTGGCCGCTTCGGTGATCCACAATTTGTCGTAGCCGTCCTTCATATGGTTGGCCCGCACCACGATTTCGCCTACCACGCCCGCTTCGGTGGTGAGGCCCAGATCGGGATCGAGAGCAACAGCACCGAGAGGGTGGATCGCCACCTCGGTCTCGGGCACCGGCGGCCCCACACACACGCCCGGCCCGGGACCGGCCCGGCGAATCCCCTCCAGAGAAATGTCGGCCACCGGGAGGCACTCGGTCATGCCATAAGGAGTGTGGGCCTCGGCGTTGGGCATCAGCTCCAGCATCGAAGCCAGCAACTCACCGGGCACCGGCGCCCCGGCACTCAACAGGAGCCGAACGCCCTCGAAGCGGTCAGGTGAAACATCGGCGGTGGCCAACACGTTGACCAGCGCCGCCGGCGAAGCAAACACCAGGCTGGCATCAACAGAGTCGACGGCATCGGCCAACGCCGCCGCAGTAAGGGTGGCGGGCGCGGTCACGTCCATCGCCGGCACCACCGACGGAATCCCCATCGCCGGACCGTACAGAGCAAAGGGAGCAAAGGCGGCCACCAACCGATCGGCGGCGGTGATGCCGTAGAGCCGCACCAGAGCATCGCGCTGAGCCGAGATCTGGTGGTGACGGTAGCGCACCCCCTTGGCCGGACCGGTGGCCCCCGAGGTAAACACCACCGCAGCCAGATCCTGGGGCCCCGGCGGGTTGGGCATCGGCTGATCCCGACCGGCAGCAATCACCTCGGCCAGTCGGTGCTCCACCCCACCGGCCACCGCAGCAGCCCGACCCCGAGCGCCAGTATCGGGCCCGTCAACCAGGATTCGGGTACCGGGCCAACCCAGCGTGCGAGCGGCCACCACGGCCCGATCAACACCGATCAGGAAATCGGCTCCGGCGCTGCGCAGCGCGTGGCTCATACCCTTCGGACCGAGCCCGGCGTCGACGATCACCACCGTGGCGCCAGCCAGCCAGCAACCGTTGAGGGCCCGCACCAGATCGATTCCCGGTGGCACCAACAACGCCACCCGAGCCCCGGGCTGCACGCCGATGCCGGCCAGACCGGCGGCGGCAGCATCGGCATCGGCGGCCAACTCGGCAAAGCTGATGCCCACCGGACCGGCCGCACCCATCTCCACCACCGCGGTGGCCTCGGGGTCCGGAACGTCACGAAGCCCAGCCCACATCGGCCGCCACTCAGACGCGGAAGGAGAAGGGGAGGCGGTGGGGGCAGCCGCCGCCGTCGACTCGCTCGGCAGCGCATCGGATTCGGTGCAGTTGGCGGTGATCCAATCGACGATGGCGGGAACGGCCGCGGCCTCCTCGGTCACCAGGTGACTGGCGCCAACAAAGCGGTGCTGATCGGCATGAGGCATCCGGGCCAACAGGTCATCGAGGTAGAGATCGGAAAACACCGGGTCGGACGGGCCCCACAACATCAGCGCTGGCCGGGGCAGCTTGCGGATGCCCTCGGCCACGGCATCGAGGGCCGGATGGGTGGGGTGATCATCCTCCAGCGGAATGTCTTCAACAAAGAAGCGGATGGCGTGGCGATCGGCGGCCCGGCGATACGGGGCCAGGAACCCCTGGCGGGTGGCGCCGGTGATGCGGGGCGAGGCCATGGCCAGCGCCCCGTCGATGAAGCCGGTGGTGGAAACCGAGATCGGGCCGAGCAAACCCAGGTTGCGAACACCGCGAATGATGGTGGGCGCCGACGCCCCCGGCGGCTGGGTGACCGCGGTGTTGGTGAGCACCACCCCGGCCAACTCAACGCCGCTGCTGCCGGCGCCGGCGGTGGCGGCGGACTCGTTAGTCGTGGACTCGTTGGCCCGCAGCGCCCAACCCAACGACACCGGCCCGCCCCAATCGTGAGCCACCGTCACCACCGGACCGGTTACGCCAACGGCGGCAGTGAGGGCCCAGAGATCGTCGATGCGGGTGGCCAGCCGCCGGGACCGGCCCGACCGCTGAGAAAAGCCCATCTCCAACTGGTCGGGAGCGATCACCCGCCAGTTCGGCGGAGCCGCAGCCACCAGCCGCCGCCACAGATACGACCACGTCGGGTTGCCGTGGACACACAGAAGCGTGAGATCAGGCGACTCGGTGCCGTCGGTGCTACCGGTGCTATCGGCCCCGTCGGTGTTGCCGGCCCGATCGGCCCAGGAGTCGAGAAGGTGCCAGGTGCACTCGCGACCCTCATCATCAACGGTTACCGCCAGCCGGGACCAGCTCGGATCAAGATCAGCCAGACCAGCGGGTGGGAGGCGGGCCGGCTGGATCGCCGGCGATGGGTTCACCAGAGGATCTCGAGGGCGGAGGTGTTGATTCCGGACCCGATGCCCAGCAGCAACACCCGCTCGCCGCGGGTGATCTCCGGCTGGGTGACGGCCAAGGTGTAAGGCACCGAGGCCGGACCCATGTTGCCGAACTCCGGGAAGGTCAACGGCGCCAGCTCCATGTCGATGCCCAACCGCTTGCACAGCTCGTTGGTGTGCACCTCCGACACCTGATGGATGATGTACCAATCCATCTCCCGCCAACTTGGATCAACCTGGGTCCACACCAGCTCGGCCAGCTCCAGGCCGGCGTCGAGCAGCTTGGAAGTATCGGTGCGCATCTGCTCCAGCGACCCCACACAAAGCTCATGGTGTTCGGTGGCGGCTCGAGCAACACCCTTGGTGACCCGATGACCATCGGGGTGGGCGTCGGCTGGGCCCAGCACCATGGCCGTGGCCCCTGACCCGAGGGTGAGGGTGGCGAACTCGGCGTAGAGCTCTTCCATTGAGGTCTCCGGACCGGCCAGGCGCTCCAGGGTGTTTTCCTGGACTTCGCGACTGCCCTCACCGTCAACGATCAGGGCGTAGGTGACCACGCCCGCATCGATCATGGTGCCGGCCAACTGGATCCCGTTCATAAACCCGAGACAGGCATTGGCCAGGTCGAAATTCAGACAGCTCGGAGCCAGCCCGAGCAGATGATGGACCGTGACCGCGGCGGACGGCTCGAGGCGATCACGACACACCGAGGTATCGATCACCAGACCGATCCGGGACCGATCGATGCCGGCTTTGACGATGGCTGCTTCACCGGCCTGAGCGGCAACTTCCTGAAACGTCACCCCTTCGGGCCACCACCGACGCTGCTTGATACCAGCCACGTCTTCGAGCGTGCCCAACCGCATCCCCAGTCGCTCATAGGTGTGAGCCAGCCGGCCGTCGAAGTCGGACGACGGTACGACGATGGGCGCCTCGATGGCCTCAAGGGCCAGGATCGCGGTGTTGTCCAAACGAAACGATGCGTTTGCTTCGGTAGCGACTTCTGGAGCGGCAACCGCGTCGTGATTGGGCGTCATAGAAGGTGGCTCCCCGCAACGTCAGACGACTGGGCCCCCACGGGTGCGGAGCGCTAGGAGCACAGGTGCTACACACTAGTACCCACGCATGACTTTCACCGCCTTGAAGAGCCGTGAACTTGGTCCGATGTCGCAAGTCCGCCGATGCTGGCTACGGTCGAACTCTTGACGACCGCTCCCGCAACAACTCCCGGGGCCCTCAGCGCCCTGAGCGAACCCAACTTTTTGCGGTTCTACGTGGCCTCGTTCCTGTCGAACACCGGCCGCTGGATGCAGTCGGCCGCCATTGGCGTTTTGGGATGGAAACTCACCGAATCCAGCAGCTTCCTCGGCGCCATCATCTTCGCCCAGCTGGGCCCAATGGCCATACTCAGCCTGATCGGCGGATCCCTCGCCGACACCGCCAACCGCCGCCTGTTACTGCTCAGCACCCAGACCTGGCAGATGGTGTGGACCGCGGTGCTCGCGGTGCTGGTGATCAACGACACCATCGCCCCCGGACTGCTGCTGGCCCTGGTGTTTGTGATCGGCCTCGGCCAAGGCATCTACGCGCCGGTGTTCACCTCGATCCTGCCCAGCCTGGCCGGGCCGGAGAACCTCCAGGCCGCCATCTCACTCAACTCCACCCAAACCAACGCGGCCCGGGTGATCGGCCCCGCCATCGGGGGCTGGCTCACCAGCCAGGTCGGCTTCGCCGAAGTCTTTGCCATCAACGCCGCCAGCTACCTGGTGGTGCTGATGGCCATACTGATCACCACCCTGCCGACCTCCACCTCAACCTCACGAAGCTTCAAAGACCGGGTGTTCGGCGGCTTCCGCATCGCCTACAAGGCGCCCCAGGTGGGCCGCCCGCTGCTCACCATGGCTATGTTCTCGCTGTTCTGCCTGCCCTTTATCGGCCAGCTGCCCGCCATCGCCGAAGTCCGGCTCGGCATCGACTCCAAAAGCACCGAGTACGGCTACTTCTACGCACTGTTTGGTTTCGGGGCGCTGATCGGCGCCCTCAGCGTCGGCACCGTCCTGCGCCGCGTACCGCGCTCGCTGGTGGTGCGGGTGGCGTTGGTCGGCTTCGCGGCCTGCCTCACCTGGTTGGCAGTGGTTCGTGACATCACGGTGGGCTATCTGGTGATCGCCCTGCTTGGCGTGGCCTACTTCATCCTGCCCACCAGCCTGGCCACCAGCTGGCAGGAACACGTCGATGACTCGGTCCGGGGTCGCCTGGCCGCGATCTGGGTGCTCACCTTTGGTGGCACCGTGCCCTTTGCCAACATGGCCGCGGGACCGATCGTCGACGCCACCTCGCTGCCCACGGTGATGTTTGCCGGCGCCGCCGCCGCCCTGATCCTGGCCGTGGTGGTTCGGCTGCGAACCGGACCGGTAGTGGGCGAAGAACTCCTCGAGCCAGTAGCGGCCGAGGCTGGGGTGTAGGTCGAGTCAGCGCGGGTTAGGTGAGCTGGCTGATCAGGGTGAGGGCCGCGGCATGGCCGCTGTTGACCGCCCCTTCCACCTTGGGTCCAGCGAAGGCATCGCCCGCCAGCACCACCAGGGGTTCGGCGCCGAAGGCACAAAACGGATCAGGGAACGGTTCGACCGGCCCGGAATAGCGCCACCGCTGCAGCGACACCTCGGTGGCCTGCGCCCCGCCGAGCCAGGGTTCGGCGGCACCGAGCAGCAGATCAGCAACTTCGTCGTCGCTGGCCTCCCAGTGATCACTCGACCAGCCGTGGGCGCCATGCAGGGTGATGGTGGGTACCGCGGAAATGCCCTTCACCTGATTATCGGCGGCGAAGGTGATGATCGGATCCTCCGGCTGCTGCACTGCGCCGGGCGCGGGGAAGGCGGCGGGCCCATCCAGCGTGGCCATCAGGGCGATCACCGGGTGATAAGCGATCTCGGTGAGGCGGCGCTGCAGCGACGTCGGCGGCAACAACTTGGAGAACGACAGAATGGCCAGAGCCTGGGGCACCGGTGCGGTCACCAGGTAGGCCCGGGCCGGAAACTCGGCCAGGTCGACCGCAGTAACGCCGGTGCGCACATCAAGGTCGGTGGCCAGCCATTTGGCCAGCCGGGTCATGCCATCACCACCGCGATAGCGCGGATAGCCGTCGCCCTCGCCAAAACCCCGACACCACTCAGCGACCACGGCGTCGCTTCCGGGTACGCCAGCCTCGTCGATCAGGCCCTGCAACACCTCGCCCCGAACAGTAAAGAACTGGGCGCCGTGATCGGCCCGACCGTCGCCGATCCGGCGGGTCGCCATCCGGCCGCCCACGCCTCTCCCCTTCTCCAACACGGTCACTGAAAGCCCGGCCCGCACCAGCGACCGGGCCGCGGTCAGGCCGCTGATCCCCGCCCCCACGACCACCACATCGGTTACGGCCTCAGCATCACTCATGAGCTGAGGTTAGTGGCGTCAGCCCACTGAGACCGAGGCCGAGACCGGCTCGGACCGATTGCCGTGAAAGTCGCGGCTCAACACCTGATAGGTGAGCTCGCCGGTCTCGGGAATCTGATCATCGATCAGCGCTGTTCGTTCAGCCCCAAAGGTGGCGTCGATGAATTCAAACGCTCCCCCGTCGTCGGCCCGCGAAATCTCGTAGGCATCGAACCGGTAATTGTCGGTGCTTTCGTCCCACTCGATCAGTACCGCCCCATCGTCCTGGCGGGTGAGGGTCAGGTCCTCGACCACACTCGGGGGCTCCACGTCATCAACCGCGTCCCGCTCGGTCCAGCGGGGCTCAAGCCAGTCGCCGGTCGCCGTTTGCACCGCCATGAAGTACACATAGCGGGCTCCGGACTCCACGCCGGTATCGGTAAAGCTGAGCTCGGGACCGTCGTAGATGATGGTGTCGTCGGAGAGCAGCACGGCATCAGCGTCGAAGGGCTCCGGGCGCACCACCCGATGCAGCTCCTGGCGGCGAGCCTGGTTCACCTCCGACCAAAACAACTCGATGCCATCAGCCGACATCTCGCCTCCGCCAAGCCAGTTCAGGTTCTCGTCAACCGGACCGTCCTGAGGCGGCGGCCGCCGGGCCGGGGCTGGGGCGGCGTCGCCGGCCTCAGGCCCAGCGGTTTCAGAGTCTGCCGCGGCGTCGGGCTCAGTGGTTTGCGGCTCAACCGTTTCCGGCTCATCGGTTTCCGGCTCCGTGGTCCCCGCCTCGGGGGCCTCGGCGCCGCTCTCGCTCGTTTCCGACACCGGATCGGGGCGACGGTCGGTGGCCTCCTCGCCCCCACTGCAGGCGGCGACCGCCATCAACGCGGCCGTAACCAGCAATCGAGGCAGGCTGGATCTCCACATGGAAACAGCGTAACCCAGCTCAAAAACAGTTCTACCTCGAACCCGCATCGGCACGGGTTCGAGGTAGCAACCGCAAGGTCGAGTTCGGGTGGGCCGACTCAGACCTCGGACTTAAGCCGGGCTCAGCTCTGGCCGAAGCCGGCGAAGCCTCCGGCGCCAACGGCGTTGGCGAAGTTGTTGCCCGAGCCCCACCAGTACTCGGTGGAGCCGCTGAAGGTGTTTCCGCTGAAGCGGGCGGTGTTGTAGATGTTGGTGCCGTAGGACTCCCAGTTGCCGGCCGAAGCCCCGGTGCGACCACTGTTGTTGAAGGTGTTACCGGAGACGTTGACGTTGTCGCCGCGCCATTCACCGTCGTAGAGGCGACCGAAGCCGGGCATCGAGTTCTCGCCGCCCTGGCTGTTGCGGAGGGTGCGCTGGTCGAGCACGGTGACGCCGCCGGGAGCGTTCGACACGGTGTTGCCGGTGATGTTTACGTTCCACGAAGTGGAGATGTAGATGCTGGTGGCGTGCAGCCAGCCTCGGCTGTCGCCCCAACCGTTGTTGTCGAGGGTGTTGCCGGTGATGTTGGCGCCGCGGCTGATCTCATACTGGATGCCGGCGTACGTGTTGTCGGAAATCGAGTTGTTGGCGATGGTGGCGTTGTCGGCCGAGATGTCGAACCACACGCCAGGGCCGTTGTTGCCGGTGATGGTGTTGTTGCGAACAATGGCGTTGTGGGTCATCACCAGCTTCATACCGCCCGAGTGGTGCAGCACGTCATAGACGCCGAAGCCGTTGTTGGAGATGGTCGAGTTCTCGATCACCACACCGTTGGCGTTGCCGAAGATGCCGAGGCCAGCGTTGTTTTCGATCCGGCTGTTCGACACGATCGAGCCGCTACCAACTTCGACTGCAGCCGAGTCGCCGCCGCCGCCGTTGTTGTGGACCCGGACATGGTTGATGCGCCAGTTGGTGGCCGGACGCCACGACGACTCATCCCAGTACTGGGAGCTGGCGTCGAGCACGGCCCGGTAGTCGCCGGGGTTGTAGTTGGTGAACTCAATGCCCTCGATCAGAACGTTGAAGGCCCTCAGGTTCGAGACGAATGCGGATCCCTGGCCGTTGCCGTTAAACACGGTGCCGGGGACGCCAACAAACTTTTGGCCGCTCTTGGGCTCTACCGACTGGCCGAAGTAGGTGCCAGACTCGAAGATGAAGGCGGTGCCCTCAGGGTGGGAGTTCACCACCGACTGGACATCCTCACCTGGGGAGATGGTGACCACCGCGCCGTCGGCGGTAGTGAAGAAGCAACCCGCAGTGATCAGGGATGCACCGATCAGCATGAGAAGCATGATTGTGGAGCGTCTTGTCATGGTCGGCACAATATGTCATTCGCGCAACAAATCGCACCACTAACGCAAAGTTTTTGGCCTCGAATCACGCCCCAAAATTCAAGATCGTTGATTTACTAGGGGTTTTGGCCACTGAGGCTCATTCGCAAATGTTACATACCAAAGGTCAAACCACTCTGAGTGGTGGGTATTTCTACCCAAGCGGCGCTCAGTGTGGGCAGAACTACCCAGATATTCGCCCGAAAGCACACCATGAAAGGCCGTCAAACATCACCCGAATCCCCGGCCTCGCAACACAAGCGCAATAGAAACCGACCGATTTAGTAACGCTCGGTTAACGCAACCATGCCGGCTCGGCGTTGGCGTCAGCCATCATCCGGATCAGGGTCAGCTCCGGATTGTCATTTTCGACCTGGCGGGCCCGCACCGCGGACTCAAACAACGCCACCTGGGTTCCGTCGGCCCGCTCGGCGACCTCGACCCCAAAGAGCGGTCGGAGCTCGCGAGCCGATTCGACATCGGTAATGCGGGCCACGCTCCAGGTGGTGGGACGCATTTCGACCGGCGCACCGAACTCGTTCTCCAGCCGATGCCGTGCCACCTCAAACTGCAACTCACCAACGGCGGCAAACAACGGGGCCTGGTCGCCAACATCGGGAATCCGCAACACCTGAACCACACCCTCCTCGTCGAGGTGGGCGATCCCGGAGCGGAACTGTTTGAACTTGCCGGTGTCGAGCGGACGGACAACCTGAAAGAACGAAGGAGCAAAGACCGGCATCGCCGGCCAGGACACCTCTTTGTCCTGATACACCGCATCGCCAACCCCAAAGCCGTTGGCGTTGACCAGACCGACCACGTCGCCGGGCCAGGCCTCCTCGACCGTTTCGCGATCCTGGCCCTGCACCGAGTGGGCGTACTTGGTGGCGAAGGGCTTGCCGGTGGGGCCGTGGGTGACCACCATGCCGCGCTCGAAACGCCCGGAGCAGACCCGCATGAAGGCGATGCGATCGCGATGGTTCTTGTCGGTGTTGGCCTGGATCTTGAACACCAGCGCGCTGAACGGTGAGTCGATGGGTCGGGGCTCGTCGTTGGCGTCGAGGCGAGCGGTGGGCGATGGCACCAGATCGACCACCGCGTCGAGCAGCTTGGCCACGCCAAAGTTGGTGAGCGCCGAACCAAAGAAGATTGGAGTGAGGTCGCCAGCCTCGAAACGTTTGCGATCGAAGTTGCGGCCGATGCTGTCGAGCAGCTCCACCCCTTCATGGGCATCGGTCCAGGCATCGCCCTCGTCGATAGCCGCCCGCTCGGGGTCGACAACCTCTTCGGGAGCCATGGTCGAACCCCGGGCGGTGCGGGTGTAGCGCACAAACTCGCCGGTTTGGCGGTCGACCACGCCCCGGAAATCGCCGGCCTCACCGACAGGCCAGGTGATCGGCACCGGGTCGAGGATCAACTGCTCCTCGATCTCATCGAGCAGCTCAAAGGCGTCGCGACCCGGCCGATCCCACTTGTTGATGAAGGTAACGATCGGCATGTCGCGCTCTCGACACACCTCAAAGAGGCGACGGGTTTGTGGCTCGATGCCCTTGGCGCCATCAAGCACCATCACCGCGGCATCGGTGGCGGCCAGCACCCGGAACGTATCTTCGGAGAAATCCTTGTGGCCCGGGGTATCGAGCAGGTTCACCAGATGGTCGCGGTACTCGAAGCGCAACACGGTGGACGAAATCGAGATGCCACGCTGCTGTTCAATCTCCATCCAGTCCGACGCCGCCGCGGCCTGACCGCCCTTCCCCTTCACCGAGCCCGCGCCCGCGGTAAGCACGCCGCTGTAGAGCAGGAACTTTTCGGTCAGCGTGGTTTTGCCGGCATCGGGATGGGAAATGATGGCGAAGGTTCGGCGCCGATCCGCTTCGTGGTGGGCAGCCGAGATTTCAGGTGAAGACACCCACTTAGTCTAGGAGCGTCTCAGAGTGTCTCGGAGTGTCTAGGAGCGCCACGGGAGATCGTCGGTGGCCAACATCGCATAGAGATGGGCGTCGTGGGCGCGACCCTGAAGTTGGAGTCGACCCCGCAGCAGGCCCTCGTAGCTGGCGCCGAGCCGCTCGGCGATGGCGCGGCTGGCCGGGTTCTCCACTGACATGAAGATCTCGATGCGGTGCAACCCCAGTTGGTCGAAGCCGTAGTTGGCCACCAGCTGAGCGCCGACGGTGGCTAACCCCTGACCGGTTACATCGGTTCGCAGCCACCAGCCGATATCGGCAAAGCGGTCTCGCTCGCTCGGATCGTTGATCCCCAGCACCCCGGCCACGTTGGCGGTGCCGGCATCGGTCACCGGGGCGGCGGGATCGATCAAGGCAAAGGCATGGGCCGCGGCCGGGCTGTTAATGAACTCCATGCTGTGGCTCAGGTCGTAGTCGTCGGAGGCCCAGGGCATAAAGGGCGCCAACTCGGTCAACGAGACCTGCACCGCCGCGGTCAAAGCCTCGGCATGGCCTTCGTTCACCCGCTCCAGCTGCAACCGACCATCGGAGAGCACCGGTTCGTTGGGCGGGTCGGCTTGGTTGGGTCGGTCGGCCGGGTTTTGCGTCATGGGAGGAAGGTAGCCGCAACACCACCTTTCCAGCCCCATAATTTCGGCCCGGTGAGCTGTATTTCCGGTTAATTCGGGGCCCCGGATGACCGATGGAACGGTATGTATCTCTCGGTGAGGCGCGCCCCGGCGGATGTCGACGCGCCCGACGCCGATCCAGGAGCAAGTCCAGCCGACAAGTCACCCGGAAAACCGCGGGTGCGGGGGCCGATCTACGCCCTCGGCCTCACCAGCTTCTTCACCGATATTTCGTCGGAGATGGTGGCGGTGGTATTGCCGACCTACCTGATCGCCCGACTTGGAATCGGCGAGGCCGCATTCGGCGCCATCGAAGGCCTGTTGGCGGCCTCGGGAGTGCTGCTGTTGCTGCTCGGCGGCATCCTCGCCGACCGGACCCGCCGCCCCAAACCGGTGGCGGTCGGCGGCTACTCGCTTTCCGCCCTCACCCGACTCGGCCTGCTCACCAGCTTCAACCCGATCGGGTTCCTGATGGCCGATCGCCTCGGCAAAGGCTTTCGAGCCGCACCACGGGACGCGCTGATCTCGTTCCACTCCGACCCCAAACACCTGGGCCGGTCGTTCTCGGTGCACCGATCCCTCGACACCGCCGGCGCCATGATCGGACCGCTGATCGTGTTTGCCATCTTCACGATCCTGCCCGACGACTACCAGACCGTGTTTGCCATCAGCCTGCTTGCCGGACTTCTCGGCGTGGCCATGATCTCGATCGGGGTGCCCGGCGGAAAGGTTGACCGCCGCCAAAGCGCCGACGGCGCTCCGGCCACGTCGTACAGCCCACTTCGGCTACGGGATCTTCCCAACGCTGGTGGAGTGAAGCGGGTGTCGCTCACCGCAGCGGTGCTCGGAACCACAACCGTGAGCGACGCCATGCTTTACCTGGTCATCTTCCGGACCGGAGATCTTGAGCTCAAGTTCTTCCCGCTGCTCTTTGTCGGCACCTCGCTGGCCTATCTGGCCCTGGCCATCCCGATGGGCATCCTGTCGGACCGCATCGGAAAACCGAAGGTGCTCCTGGCGGCTCAGCCGATCATGCTCGCGATCTACCTGATTCTACTGATCACCGGCGGCCCGACCACGCCCGTCATCGTGGGTTGTCTGGCGCTGCTCGGGGCCTACTACGCCATGACCGACGGCCTGTTCCCGGCGGTGGCCTCAGAGCTCACACCGATCGCGGCTCGGGGCCGCGGCATCGCCGCAGTCGGCTTCGGCACCGCCGCCGGTCGCCTGTTGGCCGGCCTGGCCTTCGGCGCCGTCTGGGAATTTGTCGGCATCGAAGTTGCCCTCAGCCTCTTTGCCATCGCCCTGGTGGTCGCCACCGGCGCCGCCGCCGTGATCTTGACCCCGTTGATGTCCAACCAGATGTCCACCCCTGCCTCAGGAGCTTCATCATGAACGAAAACGCTGAAGAACGGCCCGAAGACGAGCTTCTGGCTCAGAACGCGGCGACCGAGCAAACCGCGGAAGCCGAAGGAGCGGCATCATCGACGCCGTCGGAACCTTCAGCGCCGTCAGCGATGTCGGCCGGGGCCAGCGAGGTGAGCATGGGCAAGCGGTGGCTGCTCCTTGGCGCCATCGTGGGCGTGTGCGTGCTGATCGGGGCCGGCGTGATCCTTTCGGCCCGAGCCCAACTGAACCAAAGCCTCGACCAGCGAGAACAGCAGGCGCTCGAAGAGATCGACCAGCTGGCCGCAACCTCGGACGACGGCGACGCCGACGCCACGCCGACCACGGTTCCGACCGAGCCCGGCCTGGTCGATGTTGGCGAGCTGGTGTTTATCAACCGGGTTCCCGGAGACGATTACGGCAAGCTGGCCGCCATCGATGACGAGGGCGAGCGTCACTTCTTTGGCCCCCGCTGCGGCCGGGCCCACGCCTCGGCCGGACTGGCGGTCTGCATCGAGTCCGACGAGGAACTGTTGCCGAGCTGGACGGCCCGCATCTTTGACTTCACCGATGCATCACTACCGGAGATCACCTCCGAACCGGCGTCGCGACCGAGCCGAGCCCGGGTCGACCCCCGCGGTGCCCGCGTGGTCTGGACCAGCTTTGTGACCGGTCACGACTACCTCTCCCCCGGCGAGTTCGCCACCGAAACCCGCTACGTCAAAACCGAGAACCTCGAGACCTACACCGCGTCGCAGATCCGCCGGAACGAGGTCGAGGATCGGTTCCTCGCCGTCGACGGCAACTGGTGGGGAGCCAGCTTCGACCCGTCCAGCAAGGACCACGTGTACCTCACCTACGGAAGTGGCGACGAGACCGAAGTGGTGCGCTCGGACCAGAGCAGAATCCGTTTCGAGTCGGCGTTCGACAACGCCAGCTGCCCGTCGGTGTCACCCGACGGCGAGCTGATCGTGTTCAAGCGGCCAATCGAAGACAAAGAGGCGCCACAGTCACTCGTGCTGCGGGGCCTCAACACCGGTGACGAGCGGGTGCTGAACGAAGACCGCTTTGTGGATGACCAGGTGGAATGGCTCGACAACG
>CALAML010000272.1 GCA_937925845.1 uncultured Acidimicrobiales bacterium
GCCTGGCCGCCGAACGCAGGGCTGCGGAGCGAGGCGGGCCGGCATCGCCGACTGTGACTGTCGGCCAGCCGGCTGGCGGGGCGCTGACCCTCACCGCGGTGGGCTCAACGATCGGAGCATCCGAATGAGCGACCATCCGCACTATCGCGATATGCCGGAGTCGGGCGAGGGGCCCACTCCTCACGATCTCGGTGAGCCTGTGGTGGCGCCTATCGACTCGGTGGTCTCTGCCACTTCGACAGGGAAAAGTCGGGGTCGGCTGCTCCTGGCTGGCTTGGCCGCGGTAGTTCTTCTGGTTGGTGCCATCGGCGTTCTCGTTTTCGCTGGTGGTGGCGGCGATGCTGATCAGACGACCGAGCTCTCGCTGGAGGAGAACCCGGCCGACCCGCCGACAGGCGAGGCCGAGCTTGATACCGGTGGCCAGGATTCCACGTCTGACGATCAAGATGCGACTGACGGAGACAGCGTCCGGACCGCGGACGCCAGCCGGACTCCGCTACCTCGGGCCGATGAGGCACCGGGTACCAACAGCGAGATTGAAGATCCCGGCCTCGCTCTTGAGCCGATCGAGAACCCGGAACCCGTCGTCGAGGAGCCAACCTCAACCACCGCTGCCGAGGCGGAGCCGACCGCGGTGGCGGATCCGCCACCGGCCGGTATCACCGAAGTGGCCTACGCCACCAACGAGGTGATGATGGTGTTCGACCGGCCGGATGAGCGGGTGAGTTGGGCCCTGCCGAACCCGACACAGTTCGGCGGACCTCGGGTGGTCACTGTGCTCGGAACCACTCCTGACAAGGCGTGGCACAAAGTTTCGGTGCCCGTTCAGCCGAACGGAACCGTTGGCTGGGTTCGGGCTGAGGAAGTTCGGATCGAGACCCACGAATTCCGAGCCCAGGTTGCCCTCGGCAGCCGACGGGTTCAGGTGTGGGATGGAGAGCGGCTGGTCACCGACACCGGCGCAGTCATTGGAAAGTCGACCACCCCCACCCCACTCGGCACCTTCTTTGTTCGCGACATCATTCCGCAGAGTTACAGCGGCGGCGCCTACGGACCATGGATTCTGGCTCTGTCCGGCTTTTCCGAGGCGATGGACACCTTCGATGGCGGGTTACCAGCGATTGCCGTACACGGCACCAACCGTCCCGACCTGCTCGGCAGTGCAGCATCCAACGGGTGCATCCGAATCCCGAACGACATCGTCACCCTGCTGGCCGAGACTGTCCCGCTGGGAACCAAAGTCGACGTAGTCGCATAACACCAGCGAGCTTGCTCGCTGTCCTTGTTGCATCCTTGCCTGTTCTTCGGCCCCTCCGCGTCACGGTTGGTGGGCCGGCTTCGCCGGGCCTTCTTTTGGTTCCGTCGGGCCAGGGCTGCAGTTGGCCGAATACTCAACCTTGGCGGCGCGGCAGCCGGCCCGACGGGCTATCGGCGATTGACTCGCTGGCGCTCGCAAATCGCGGATAGCTGTTTGCGGCAAGTCGTCCCGATACGAGACGGCCCGCACAAGCGGGACGGCGCCCCCCGGGGACGGGCGGTCGAAAAAGTTTGCACTTTCGGGGTCAGACCCGAAAAAGAAAGAAGCCGGCCCTTTAGGCCGGCTTTGGGGAGGTGGCGTTGCTTCGGTTAGCTCGGGTTGACCGGGCCGATCGAGCTGGGACGCTTGACTTGTTGGACGCCTGGGCGACAACCGATGGTTGCTTTCCAGTCGTACTCGCAGGCGGGGCAGTAGTGAGTTGGTGCTTCGGGGGGTCGGGGCTCTGAGGGAAGAAGCAGTTCGCCCTTGAGGGAGGCTCGTCGTTGAGCTGGTGTGGGGTCGCCCCAGAGGATCGGTACCGGGTGATCGCCGCACTGTGGGCAGGTGATCCGTCGCCGGCGATGGGCTTTTTTGGTGCTCGCGGTTGGCATACAGATATTCGACGTTGCATGGTGTTCGGAAGTCGCGCGAAGTCCTCAAGAACACGACCGAAATTGTTATGCTGGCCGGGCCAAGGTTCAACACGAGCGTCTGCCAAAGTCGGATGACACGGTTGAGTCGGGTACCGAAGTCCTCGCCAAAAAGGTGTCGGCTCGGCCCCCCTCAGGAACCGAGCCGTACTTCGTCGCCGGAGCGACGAAAGACTTTGGGGCGGCCGAGCCGCTGCCCTCTACTTGTTGCGCAGGTGTTCGTAGGCGCCGAGTAGTACCGGTGCCGAATGTTCCCAGCTGAGTTCGTTCACGATGCGGGCTCGACCGAAGTCGCCCATCTTGGCCGCCATCTCGGGATCGTCGATCACCTGCAGGATGGTCTTGGCCAACTCGCGCTCGTCGTTGGGCTGGGCGTAGACCGCCGCTTCCTGAGCCGAGAACTTGTTCTCGGTGAGTTCGTAGGCCACGACCGGAAGGCTGAAGTACATGTACTCCATGATCTTGTTCATGGTCGACTGGTCCGACCATTCGTTCCGCGGGTCGGGGTCGACCCCGACGTCGGCCGACGACAACACTCGACACAGGTCTTCGTCGCTGACTCGACCGGTGAAGGTGCAGAGGTCATCCGCTCCGATCTCCGCCGCGTATTCTTTGATGGCGGGCTGGTGGGGACCGCCGCCGACAAAGACGGCGTGGATGTCGGTGCGCTCAAACTCGTCGCGAATGATGCGCATGGCTCGCACCATGTGGTCGACGCCGTCCTGCTTACAGATCTCGCCGAGGTAGGCGACCATGTGGGTCTTGCCGGCCTTCCACTCGAGCTCAGGTGTCTTCACTTCGAGTCGGGTGAGGTCGGGGCCGCTGCGGACGATGAAGACATCGTCGGGGTTCATGCCGCCGCGCTCAACAGCGATGCGCTTGTGGCTGTTGTTGGTGGTGATGCAGATCTGGGCCGCCTTGAAGGTTTGGGCCTCCATGAACAGCAGCGCCTTGTGCACCAGCTTCGAGGCGTTCGACTCTTCCTTGGCCATGTACATCTCGGGGGAGAGGTCATGGTGATCAAACATGAACTTGCGACCGGTGGCCTTCACCGCCCAGCCGAGGGGGAAGAACGTTTCGGGTGGGTTGCACACGTGGAGAATGTCGAAGCCGCGCTGCATGCCCACACGAGCGGTGAGCAGAGCGGTAGCGGCGAAGCACCAGGCGAACTCGGCCACGAAGCCGACTGCGCCCTGAGCGTCGATCGGCAGGGTGTAGCGGTAGATGTGGATGCCTTCGATGACCTCGTAGCTCTTGTTGTAGCCCTTGGCCTTCGGACAGATCACGGTCACGTCGTAGCCGTTGTTGGCCAGCGTGGTCGATTCCATCCACACCCGACGGTCGAAGGGGACCGGCAGGTTCTGCACCACGATCAGTACCTTCGGCTTGGCCTCACCGCCCTCGGAGGAGCCTCGTGCGGCACCACCCTTGGCTCGGCTGCGGAGTGTGTCCGCCCCACGCCGGAGCAGGCCAGCAGCGCTGCTCTTGAGTCCGTCGATCTTTGCGGGGGTATTCGACACGATTACCAGCCCAGCCCTTCATAGTTGCCAATCGGCTTCGGATCTTCGAGGATGCGGACGAAGTCCACCATCCTCTGGTTGTTCTTCAGCATCGGGGGTACGTCTTTGAACGCCGGAGCGCCGTTGCCGATGATCACGGTGTCGGCATGGGCCAGCGCTTCGTCGATCGAGCCCACCATCAGGTTTCCGATGTGGGGGATCTGATCCAGGATGTACTTCTGGTTGGCGCCCATCAGGCGGGCCAGGTTGATGTTCTCATCGAAGATGCGCAGGTCGTAGCCCTTGCCGATGAGTCGCTCAACGACTTCGACCATGGGCGATTCCCGCATGTCGTCGGTACCGGCTTTGAAGCTGAGTCCGAGCACGGCCACTTTCTTGGAGCCCGCGTCGAGCACCATCTGCATCGCCGTTTCGATGTGACGCTCGTTTGAGGGCAGGATCGATGCGAGGAGCGGCAGGTCGAGGTCGTGGCCGCGGGCGTGGGCGTTGATGGCTCGCACGTCCTTGGGCAGACACGATCCGCCGAAGGCGAATCCGGGACGAAGGTACTTGTTCGACAGGTTGAGCTTTTCGTCCTGCACGAAGATGCTCATCACCGCTTGACCGTCGATCTCGTTCGACTTGGCGATGCGGCCGATTTCGTTGGCGAAGGCCACCTTTACCGCGTGCCAGGTGTTGTCCACGTACTTGACCATTTCGGCCACTTCGAACGGGCAGCGGATCACGGGGCAGTCGGCCTTGGAGCCGAGCGGCTCGAGCATGTCGGCGGCGCGGGGGTCGGTCTCGTCGCAACCGATAACCAGCTTGGGCGGGTCGTAGAAGTCGTCGACGGCGGTGCCTTCACGAAGGAACTCGGGGTTCATGCACACACCGAAGTCCTTGCCCGCCTTCTTGCCGGAGGTGCGTTCGAGGGCGGGGATCACCAGCTCGGTGGTGGTGCCGGGCAGCACGGTGGAGCGGATGACGACCACGAAGTAGTCGTCCTTTTCTTTGAGGATGGTGCCGATGTCTTCCGACACCCGCTCCACATAGGAGAGGTCCAGCGCACCGTTGGACTGGCTTGGGGTACCGACACACACAAAGGCCAGGTCGGAGGCCATGACCGCTTCGCGAGCCGAGGTGGTGGCGCGCAGCCGGCCCGACGACACGCCTTCGCCCATCAGTTCTTCGATCTTGTCTTCGATCACCGGCGAGTGACCGTCGTTGATCAGGTCGGTTTTCACCTGGTACGGGTCACAGCCGATGACGTTGTGTCCGTCGTTGGCCAGACAGGCGGCCGAGACCGCGCCGACGTATCCGAGTCCGAATACACAAATGTTCACTGGGTTCCTCCTGAGGAGCCCCTTGATGGGGTGGTTGGGGAAGTGTCGGCGATGCCGAAGCTGAGGGATGAGATCAGTGGTTGGGATTCGCTGGTGACCCCGGAGCCGATGAGGGCGACGGCTGGTTCCTTGGCGCCGAACACTCGCGAGTACCAGCCAAACGGTGGGTTGGTTTCGCCTCGGTGGGTCGTCCAGGACAGCGATGGGGGCAGGGCGAGGGTGGCCACCTTGGTGGTGGTACCCACGATCCATTCGAGGTGGGCCACGTCGCCGTCGAGCTCGACATCGACGGTGGGGCCGAAGTGGAAGCCGAGGCGGCATTCGGTGTTGTCGGCGCCCTCGGCCACGTCGGTAATGAGGAAGCGTCGGGCGTCACGGTCGAGCTCGACCGTGCGCTTGTGCATCAGCCCGTCTTTGGCGTAGCCGTCATGGCGGGCGGTGACTGAAGCGAGCGGGCCGTCGTTGAGGCCGCGGCTGGCGTCGATGATGCCGTTGGCGTGAGTCGACCAGAGGAACGGACCTTCGGCCTTGGACTGGTCGCGGCCGAGGAGTTCGAGGGTGTTGTGGCCGACGGTGGAGCGGAAGTAGGCCCGCCATTCGGGTTCGCCGTGGTAGCAGTAGGTGCCGGGGTCGGCGAGAATGTCGACGCCACCGTGGCGGATCTCCACCGACAGGGCGTCAGCGTGGGCGTGGCCGGCGGTGGCGAGGAAGCCGTGGGGTCCGTGGTCGATCCGACACCACAATTCGTCTTCGGTCGGGGTGAGATCACGAAGGAAGGTAAGCCCGGCGTCACGGAACTGGTTTGGTCGGGCCGCCGGTCGGCGGTGGGTGCTGAGCCCGAGGCTTTCCGGGTTGGCCATGTGGCCCCACAGGTGGCTGCGCAGGTCGAACGATTCGGTGTGGAACCACCAGCCGGGGTTGCCAACCAGCGCTTCGCCGGTGGCGAGGAGTGAGGCCCATCGGTCGTAGTGGGGGGAGGCCAGCAGGAGGCCGTGGCCTTCGTCCTGGTCGCCCTGGCGGGCCGGGTAGCCGACGGTGTCGACGCTGGCGGCGAGGGCATCAAACATGTCGGAGGTGGCTTGCCACACGACCGGGCCGAGCGAGTTGTTGGTGGCTTCACCTTCGAGTGCTGCGGCCAGCACCAGCTCCAATACGAAGCCGTGGTATTCCGAGGCCAGCTCGCGGTTGACGCCGCTCGGGAAGGTTTGCAGCGGAACTTCGCGTCGCAGCAGGGCGGCCGAGTGGGCTCGCCATTTGTCGGATTCTTCGAACCAGGGGAAGGCGCAGGAGGCGGCGAACAGCCCGGCCAGTTCGGCCAGAAGGTGGTTGTTGGCCGAGGTGCCGTGGCTTTCGAACTTTTCGCAGTAGGCCTGGTGTTCCCACACCTGGCCAACAAAGGCCGAGTTCTCTTCGAAGAGCGCCGGGGTGCCGTGCCAGCCGTCGAGGAGGCGTCGCAGCCACACCCACGAGATCAGTCGGACGCCGACCTCGATGGCGCTGGTCCACTGGATGCCCTGGAGGAACGGGTTCTGCCGGATCCATGAGCGAAGCTGAAGGTCGACCCGTTCGGCGTAGCGATCATCGCCGGTGAGGGCGTAGGCCGCGGCCAGCACGGTGAGGTGCTGGTGGCGGGACAGTTCCCACACGTACTTGATGTTGCCGACTTCGTCTTCGTGCCGGTGGTTGATGTCGAAGGCGTAGCCGGTCGATGGTGCCGTCTTGCCGGTAACGGCGCAGAGGAACCAGTCGGCGTCGGGGGCCAGGTCGTGGCGCACCCGGTCAAAGAACGGCCAGGTGCCGGCCATGAGGTCATCGGCGCAGGCCAGAAGGTCTTTGACCGTGGCGTCGGGTACCGCGGCGAGTACGGCCGGGTCGATCTTGGTGACGGTGTCGCCGTCACGTCCACCGTCGGGCCGGGCTGGGCCCAGCGGGGTGTTGGTCTTCCAGGCGCGCCGCGCTCCGGCGTCGCGGACTCGTCCCGCGACCTCGGCCGGCGTCATCGACGCCAGGCGTCGGACGTACCACGACGGCTTCACTCGGTGACACCTTCAAGGGCGGCGGTCATTTCGCCTTCGTAGTCGGGCCGGGCGCCGACGGTTTCGACCTGGCGGCTGGCCAGGCTGCGCTCGGCGGCGAAGGTGGCTTCGGTGGTGGCCACGATCGAGGTGAGCGAGATCGGCATCGGGGTGCCCTTCGCTACCGCGTCGAGGAAGGCGTTCATTTCGGCCTTCTGGCCCTTGTCGAGGCCGCGGCCACGGTTCTTCTTCTTGCGGCCCTTCGACCACAGCTCGGCGTCGCGGAAGTTGTGCATCGCTGCGGTGCGTCCGCCGCCGAAGATCTGCATCTGCTCCTTCGGGTACCGGGAGTCGCCATTGGTCATGTAAGCCACGGTGGCGACCGAGCCGTCGGGGTAGCGCAGGGTGAGCACCGCGTCATCGGCGTCGGCCGAGGTGGAGGTGGCGTGGACTTCGATCGGGTCGGCGCCGATCCACCAGGAGCAGGTGTCGATGAAGTGGCAGCCTTCGCCGACGATCCGCGAGCCGTGCTCACGACCCTGGGCGTACCAGCTGTCGCCTTCGAGGCGGCCGGCGTTGACGTCGTAGCGAACCTGCATCGGTCCGTCGCTGCCGCCCCAGTTCTTCTTGAGTTCGGTCAGCACGGGGGAGAAGCGTCGGTTGAAGCCGACCATCAGCCGATCGTTGCCGGTCTCTTCGATGGTGGCGAGGATCTTGTCGACACCGTCGGCGTCGATGGCAAGGGGCTTTTCCACGAAGACCGCTTTGCCGGCCTTGAGCGCTTCACACACCATGAAGGCGTGGCTGCCGTGGCGGGTGGCGATGATAACCGCGTTGATTTCGGGGTCGGCCAGCATGCCTTCGAAGTCGGTGCTGATGCGGTCGAAGCCGAACTTCTTCTGGGCGTTGGCGGCCGAGAGTGCGGTGGCGGTGGCCACTTCAACCAGCTGGACGTCGGTGCGCTCGGCCACGTGGGGGAGGAGCATCGAGCTGGCGTAGTTGCCGGCGCCGATCAGCCCGAGCTTGATCAGCGGCTGGGCTTCCACCTTGCGGTCGGGGGTGGGCACGTCGTTGTCGGTGGCCAGCAGGCGGGGGGTGTCGCTCGGCTGTTCCGGGTATTCGAAGAGGTAGCCGATGCCGCGGAGTTCACCGGCGGCCATCTTGTTGTAGGTGTCGATGGCGGAGCTGAACGGCACGATGTCGTCGGTGAGGGGCTCCATGTTGATGCGGCCCTGGGCCAGCAGATCAACGAAGCAGCTCATGTTGCGGCCTTCGGTCCAACGCACGTAACCGATCGGGTAGTCGACGCCGTTCTCTTCATAGGACGAGTCGTAGCGGCCGGGGCCGTAGGAGCGGGAGAAGCGAAGCTCCAGCTCTTTTTCGTACCAGGAGTTCCACGGGATATCGAGGCTCATCTTGCCGATATCGGTGACCCGGGCCCGGTCACGGGCGAATTCGGGGGTGAGTTCCACCGGCTGGTTGGTGCTGCCGCCAGCGGTCAGGAAGATGTGATCGGCGAGGTGGCCTTCCGTTTCTCCGGCCAGCACGTTCTTCAGGCGGGCCACTTCGGCGTCGTCGACACCACCAGCCGCGGTGGCGCCGAGCTTGATGGCCACGTTCTGGCGGTCGACGGTGGGGTCGATGCCGATGACCTTCACGCCACCGGCCACAAGCAGCTGCACCAGCAGCTGGCCGACAAGGCCGAGGCCGATCACGACTGCGGTCTCGCCGAGCACCGCTTCGGACTGGCGGAATCCCTGCATGGCGATCGAGCCGACGGTGGTGAAGGCGGCTGCTTCGCTGCTGACGTTGTCAGGGACCGGAACCACAAGGTTGCGGGGGATGAAGTTGTACTCGGCGTGCAGGGCGTACTTGTTACCGGCGCCGGCAACTCGCTGACCAACTTCGATGTCGGTTACGCCGGAGCCGACTTGGATGACCTCGCCGCACAGCGAGTACCCGAGGGGGGTGTAGCTGTCGAGCTGGTTCATGGCTTTGTCGTAGGTGCTCTTGAGGCCCTGCTGTTGCACCGACTGCATGACCTTCTTGACCTGGTCGGGACGGGCCCGGGCCATGCCCACCAGCGAAAGGTTGCCTTCCTTGATCTTCATCATCTCGGTACCGGCCGAGATGAGGGAGAACTCGGTGCGCACCAGGACGCCGCCGGAGCGACACAGCGGCCGGGGCACGTCCAGAAGGGACAGATCACCGGACTTGTAGTTTTGGGCAAAGGTCTTCATTTGAGCTTCGGTTCTCCTGAGATGAACTGCGTCGCCAGTTGGGGGGTTGGGGTTAGCGGGAGCCCCTGGGTTTGATCCCGGGGCGCGCTCACCGAGCAGTGCTGAAGAGGAATCAGCTGTTTGGTGAGGGGGTAAATTCAGTTGCGGGGAAATTGGCCGCCGGTTGGAATGGTTGTGCGTTCAGGTCGATGGCGTCGCGGCAGGTGCGCTCATCAGCCCCTTATGGGTCTACGTGGCGGAGGCGGAAGTCGCGGCCGCCGTCATGTCTTCGCCCTGCTGGGTCCACCAGGTTTCGAGGGTGAGCAGCTGCCAGATTTCCTTTGAACGGTCTTCGACACCGGCTCGGTCGTCGTCGATCATCTGGCGGACCGCAGCCCGGTCAACGATGCCCTCGCTGACCAACTGGCCTTGACCGAGAAGGTCGTCGACCATTTCCCGAAGGTCACGGCGGATCCACGCTCTTAGCGGGGCGCTGAACGGAGCCTTGGGTCGGTTGGCGATCTTCGCTGGCAGGATCGGTGCCGCAGCCTTCTTGAGGATGTCCTTGCGGCTCTGGCCGATGATCTTGGCGCTTCCGGGGATGCGGAACGCCGCCTCGATGACTTCCTTGTCGACGAACGGCACCCGTACCTCGGTCGACGCCGCCATCGAGGCCCGGTCGGTGTAGGCGAGGTTGAGCGAGGGCAGGAACATCCGGGTATCGGCGTAGCACATGCGGTTGACGTGATCGTCAGCCGGGCCTTCGCTGTAGATCTCGGCGTGTTCACGCACCAATTGGTCGACACAGCCGCCGAGTTCTGGCGAGATGAGGGCCTGGAGTTCTTCGGGGGCGTAGTGGGTGTAGCTGCGGCGGAATGCCGCTTCTTCGGGGAGCTCGGCGAAGCTGAGGAAGCGCTTGGCCCAACGGACCGACACATAGCCACGCTTGCGACCGGCAACCGGGAGCTTGTCGACCACGGGGCCAACCATGTTGTTACGCATCACCGACGGGACCCGGCGGTACTGGGCCGCCAACAGGTTGGCGTAGTGCTTGCGGTAGCCGCCGAAGATTTCGTCGGCACCCATGCCGGAGAGCAGCACCTTCACGCCGGCCTCGCGGGCTTCCTTGCAGATGAGCCAGGCGTTGATGGCGGCCACGTCGCCGATCGGCTCGTCCAGGATGCGGGTCATCTGGGGGAGGGTGTCGGCGATGTCGGGCGAGATCTCAATCTCGTTCAGGGTGATGTTGTTTTCCGAGGCCAGCATGCGGGCGTAGTAGAGGTCGTCCGGCATGGATTCCATGGCCTGGTCCTCGGCGCGGAAGGCAATGGTGTAGGCGTCGAGGTCTTCGATGTCGCGGTTGGCCAGCATGGTGATCAAGCTGGAGTCGAGGCCGCCGGAGAGGAATACCGAGACGGGAACGTCAGCGATCAGGTGGGCTCGAACCGATTCCTCGAGGATGCCCCGCAGTTCGGCGGCCTGGACCGGGTTCTCGATGGGCCGGGTGAGTTCGACCGAGGCGTCGTAGTAGGTGTGCACCCGCGGGTCCTGGCCGGGGCTGATCTCAAGCCAGGTGCCGGGCTGAAGCTTCTGTACTTCTTTGTAGACGCACTGCTTCTCGGGGATCCAGTAGTAGAGCAGCGAGGCCACCACGGCGGTGAAGTCGATGGTGGGGGTGGTGGGCAGGCCTCGGGTGACGGCCTTGAGTTCGGAACCAAAGACCAGTCGGCCTCGTTCGGCGGCGTAGAACAGCGGCTTGATGCCGAAGTGGTCGCGGGCCAGAACCAGCCGGTTGGTGGCTTCGTCGTGGATGGCGAAGGCGAACATGCCGCGGAGTTTGTTGAGCGACTCGGGGCCCCAGAAGCGCCAGGCTTCGAGCACCACTTCGCTGTCGCCCTGGGTCTTGAAGGTGGCTCCTTCAGCTTCGAGCTGACGGCGGAGCTCCTTGTAGTTGTAGACCTCGCCGTTGTAGACCATCGACAGGCCGTCTTTGACCATCGGCTGGTTCGACGCGTCGGTTACATCGATAATCGACAACCGCAGGTGGCCCAGGTGAACCGAGGTCGGACCGCTGCCGAAGGTGTGTTCACCTTGTGCATCGGGGCCCCGGTGGGCAATCGATTGGGCCATGGCCGACACTCGGTCGACGGCCCATTCACCATATGATCCAACGATCCCACACATAAAGACTCGTCCGGTGGGGCTTCGGCCGCGTCACGACACGACAGAGCCCAGTTACGGCCTTGGTCGGCTGAGGGGGGTCGCACCCTCGGCCAAGGCTCCGAAGGGCAACGTGTCCCAGCCTAGCGCGCTCCAAACAGCACGGTCCGTAGTCAACCTTGCCTAGTGCTCGCAGCGTGCTCTCCGAGTGGGCATCAGTCGACGCTCGGGGCTCATTGGCAGGCCACATCAGCCGCTAGGTCGGTATTCATCACCTTGTTGGCCGCGCCCTGAGTCAGTGTCTCTGGAGAAAGCTCACTCAGAGTGGGCAAACCCTCTCAGTCGTTTCATGTATAGGTCGAAACGGTCGTATCCGTACCGAGCCCCGCCTCTGGTGTTCAAGTGCCGAAATGTCGGAAGCTGAGCCTGATTATGCGCGTCAGCTTCCGACATTTCGGCGAGGTCAGCCGGATTAGTGGGGGGCGCGTTCTCCGCCACCGGCCATGAAGAGGCCGACCTCTTCTCGGGTGGTGGTGTTGGGGTCGAGGGTGGTGACGATTCGGCCTTCGTAGAGCACGGCGATGCGGTCGGCGAGGCTGAAGATTTCGTCGAGTTCGGCCGACACCAGCAGCACTGCGGCGCCGGCGTCGCGGGCAGCTACCAGTTGTTCGTGGATGAACTCGATTGAGCCGACGTCGACACCTCGGGTGGGCTGCGATGCCACCACCAGCGCTTTGGGCACGCTGAGTTCGCGGGCCACGATCACCTTTTGTTTGTTGCCGCCCGACAGCGTCTGGACGGCCACGTCGATGCCGGGGGTGCGTACATCGAACTCTTCCACCAGGCGTTCGGCGAGGTCATCGACCTGGTCGAAGTCCCGGACTCCTCGGGTGGCAAACGGCGGCCGGTTGTAGCTGGCGAGCACCATGTTGTCGGCGATGGAGTAGGTGCCGACGAGGCCGTCTCGCTCGCGGTCCTCGGGGATGTAGGCCACCCCCATGTCGCGGACGGTGCGGGGTTTGTGCACCACGCGCTGGTCGAGCACCGTGGCTGAACCGCCGACGATGGGTCGAATGCCGGTGATGGCTTCCACCAGTTCCCGCTGGCCGTTGCCTTCCACTCCGGCCACGCCCAAAATCTCGCCTGCGGCCACTTCGAGGCTGGCCCCGTCCACGGCCATCTGGCGGCGTTGGTCGCGCACCTTGAGGTCCTGCACCCGCAGCACCACGTCGCCGGTTTCGGCCTCGGGCTTCTCCACCCGGAACACCACCGAACGGCCCACCATCATCTCGGCCAGCGATGCGGTGGTTGCCCCCTTGGTGGTGCTGGTGCCAACACCCTTGCCGCCCCGGAGCACGGTGACCCGGTCGGTCACCTCCAGCACCTCCCGCAGCTTGTGGGTGATGAAGATGATGCCCACGCCGTCGGCGGCCAAGTCCCTCAGGATGGCGAGCAGTTCATCGGTTTCCTGCGGGGTGAGCACCGCGGTGGGTTCGTCGAGGATCAGGAGTCGGGCGCCGCGGTAGAGGGCCTTAAGAATCTCGACCCGCTGCTGGATGCCAACCGGAAGGTCGTCGACGATGTCGCGGGGGTTCACCGTGAGCCCGTATTGCTCGGAGATCTCCTTCACCCGCGCTTCGGCGGCTCGACGTTGGAAGAAGCCGCCGGAGGTGGGTTCGGCACCGAGCACGATGTTTTCGGCGACGGTCAGCGGCGGCACCAGCTGGAAGTGCTGGTGCACCATGGCGATGCCACGGGCTATGGCATCGCCGGGGCCGTCGTTGGTAACCCGTTCACCGCGGAAGTAGATCTCGCCCTCATCGGGCTGGTGGATGCCGAAGAGCATCTTGACCAGCGTGGACTTACCGGCACCGTTTTCGCCGAGCAGCCCAAGAATCTCGCCTTCGTGCAGGGTCAGGTCGACGCTGTCGTTGGCGACCACGCCGGGAAACCGTTTGGTGAGACCCTTCGCTTCCAGCAGCGGCGGCGATGAGTCGGAGGTATCGAAGGACCGAGCGGTCTTCTCCGCCATGTCAGGCCCGTCCGAATCGATGGACTCGGTCGACTCGATGGGTTCGGTCGGTTCGATGGGTTCGGTCGGTTCCGATGGGTCGCTCACTTCGGCCATTCGGTGCCTACTCCGACTCGAACGGCTGGCCGACGGCGGCCGGGGGCCGGGCCCGCACGCCGGCGATGGCCAACACCGCGATGGTGAGTACAAACGGGATCATTCCGAAGAACTGGGGTGGGATGTCGAAGGCCTGCTTGAACTGGAGTTGGGACTGCATGGCGTTGAAGAAGCCGAAGATCAGCGCCGCCGCCAGCACACCCATCGGCCTCCACCGGCCAAAGATCATCACCGCCAGGGCGATAAAGCCCTTGCCGTTGGTCATGCCTCGGTTAAACACGCCGGCCGATTGCAGCAGCGAGAACCCGGCCAGGCCGGCCAGGGCGCCGCCGATGGCCAGGTTCACGTAGCGCAGCCGAAGCACCTTTACGCCGACAGTGTCGGCGGCGCCGGGGTGCTCGCCGATGGCTCGGGTTCGGAGCCCCCAGCGGGTGTGGAACATGGTGACGTGGAAGAGGGCGACCACGGCGAAGGCGGCATAGGTGAGTGGCCCGTGGTCGAAGAAGAGTCGCCCGATCAGCGGGATCTCCTCGAGGCTCGACACCGTCCAGTTCGGCACCTTGGGCATGGTGCGGCCCTGCACAAAGAAGAAGCTGGTGGCGCCGATGGCGAAGATATTGATCACGGTGCCGGCGATGATCTGATCCATCTTCAGCCGGATGGCGGTCCAGGCGAGGAAGAGTCCGGCCACGGCCGCCACCGCCATGGCGGCGATGATGCCCGCGGCCAGGGCCGGTCCGCTGGTGAGGGCGTCCACCGAGTAGGAGGTGACCATAAAGCCGCAGAACGCGGCCAGAAGCATCTGGCCTTCGATCCCGATGTTGATGATGCCGCTGCGTTCGCCAACCAGGCCGCACATGCCGGCGAGGATCAGCGGAGTCGCTTGGCGGATGGTTCCCGCGGCCACGGCGGTGGTTTGGCGGCTGTCCCACTGGTAGGCGAAGTAGGTGCCGATGATCACGGCCACGATGGCCAGGATGGTTAGCCAGTTTCTGGTCGCCCATCGCACCATTGCTGATGGTTCGGCCCGTCGGGTAGTGCCGATGTCGGTGTCGGGGGTTGCCGTCGCCACTAGCCGCCCCATCCGGTCGCCAGCTGCATTTCGGGTTCGTCGCCGAGGTCGCGTTGGCGCAACAGCCATCGGACCGCGCTCGGCGCGGCCACAAAGAACAGGATCATGGCCTGGATCACGCTGATGATCTCCGGCTCCACGTCGGTGAGCGATTGCATTTGTGTCGACCCGGCGTCGAGAGCGCCGATCAGCATCGCGGAGGGGATCACCGCTATCGGGTTGGTGCGGGCCAGCAGGGCAATGGTGATTCCATCGAACCCGAGCCCGGTGTTGAAGCCGGGCTCGAAACGGCCGTTGACCCCCTGGGTTTGGATGGCGCCGCCGATCCCGGCCAGCATCGCTGACAGCCCCATGGCGATAACAGTGATTCGGGTGACGCTGATTCCGGCGTAGGTGGCGGCGTTGGGGTTGGCTCCCACGGTGCGGATCTCGAAGCCGAGGGTGGACTTCTTCACGAGCCACCAGATGAACACCGCGGCGGCCACGGCTACGAGGAAGCCGGTGGGCAGCGGGCCCCAGCGGGGGAGTTCGGCGCTCGAGAGGATCTCTGGGGTGCGGGCCAGGGAGCCGCCTTCGGGGTCCTTCCAGGGGCCGTCCCGGCTCACGAGCCACTCGGTGAAGTTGGCGGCGACAAAGTTCAACATGATCGTCGAGATCACTTCGTGGGTGCCTCGGGTGGCCTTGAGTAGCCCGGCTACTGCGCCAAGCACTGAAGCGGCGAGCCCGCCTAGCAGCATGGCGAAGGGAATGTGGATGATCGCTGGAAGATCCAGGGCGTAGCCGGCCCAGCCGGCGAAGGCGGCACCCAGCAGCAGCTGGCCCTGACCGCCGATATTGAACAGTCCGGCTTTGAAGGCAAAGGCGACGGCGAGGCCGCCCATCACCAGCGGGGTGGCCTTTTCGAGGGTGCGGCCGATGGCATCGCTGCCCCCAAGGGATCCGCTGAGGAGTCCTCGGTAGGCGGTGATCGGGTTGTCACCCGAGATCAGGATCAGCAAGGCACCAAGAACCAGTCCGAGCACGACGGCGATCAGCGGTAGAACGACGCTGGACAACGATGCCCGCTTCTCCACTGTCGAGATCCCCCTGATTAGCTGCGTGCGGCTGCGTTGATGCTAGTTCCGGAACCGGTTTGGCGTAGCCCGAAGCCCGGTGGTCACCGGATGTGACTCCGCCAAAATGCACGATTGCCGGGGCCCCGTCAAAGCGGTGGCCCCGGCAACAGTGAACTACAGGATTTCTTGTTCGGTTCGGTCGGAGGTTGAACTCCGGTCGACCGCTATCAGCCTCCGGGGGTGTATCCGGTGGAGACTTCGCCCGACAGCACCTGCGGCGTGAGGTCGGCGATGAAGTCCTGGGTTTCCTGGTCGACCACGCTGGCAAAGTCGTGGTAGTCGGCGAGGCCGACGTCTCCGACAAAGTTGCCGGCCGGAGCGGCGCCGCCGTTCCACTCGTTGGCGATGTCGACGATGCCCGGGGTGATCAGCTTCATGGCCGAGGTCACCAGGCAGGGCTGGGCTTCGGGAACGGTTTCCCACTGGTCGGTGTCAACACCGATGCAGAAGACGTCGCCGCCGTCCTTGGCCACTTCCTGAAGGGCGCCGTTGCCGGTGAGACCGCCAGCGCCGAAGATCACGTCGGCGCCGTTGTCGATGGCCTGGCGGGCGGTGGTTGCACCCCAGTCCGGGTCGGTGAAGGCCACGTCGAGACCACCGGGGTGGTAGGTGGCGATGACGTCATCGGCGTCCGGGTTGGCGAAGGCCACACCGGCGTCGAAGCCTTCCTTGAACGCCACCACTGGCGGCACGAGGTCGGTTCCGAGAACCTGTCCGACCACACCGGTTTCGGTGAGTCGACCGGCCAGGGCACCAGCGAGGAAGCCGGCCTGATCTTCAGGGAAGATGAGCCCGGCCACGTTGGCTACTTCTGCGCCTTGGAACTGGTCGACACCGATGAAGTAGGTGTCGGGGTTGGCGCCAGCTGCTTCGAGCGTGGCTTCACCGAGCGAGAAACCGACGGTCACGATGACGTCGTAGTCCTGGTCGATGTAGCTCTGAATGTTGGTGGCGTAGTCGGTGGAGTCCTGGGTCTCGATGAAGTCGACCTGAGCGCCGAGTTCACCTTCGAGGAGCTGGACGCCCTCCCATGCCGACTGGTTGAAGCTCTTGTCGTCAACCTTGCCGACGTCGGTTACGAGACCAACACAGACCAGGTCGCCGGCGCAGCCTTCTTCGCTGCCGCCGTCGTCCTCGGCCATGGCTTCATCGCCCTCGTCCTCGGCCATAGCTTCGTCGTCATCTTCAGCCATGGCTTCGTCATCGTCTTCGGCCATGGCTTCGTCGTCACCATCGTCGCTGTGACTGTCGGCCTCGCCGTCGTCCTCTGCCATGGCTTCGTCGTCGCCGTCGCCGTCGTCACCTGCGCCAGAACCATCGTCGTCGGAAGTTTCATCTCCGGCGGCGGTGTCTCCGTCGCCCGAACTGTCACCACAAGCGGCAGCAATCAGGCCAAAGGTCGCAAGGACGACCAGAAGCATCATCCATCTATTTTTCACGGGTATTCCCTCCTAGGTGTGCCCGCCATAAGGTAACCCTTCCGGCGGCGAAGTGCGCTTCACCCTGCCACGCTCAGAGGCCAAGGGTGGCCCGGAGTAGTGGTCCGGCATGGCCGGGAAACACTGTGGGGGCAGTCGATCTGACGAATCCCGTGGGTTGTCGCCGTTGCAACTGTGACAAAGGACGCATCATGGTTGCGTCCATGTCCCTTCTTCTTTTACTTGACACATTGGAAAGTCACCCATAGAGTTTCCACTATGGAAACTTCAAGTGGGCCGCACACCACTGATGCTCTGCACACGATCCGTGATCGTCGACTGGCGATCCTGTGACGCTGAACGACCTGAACCCGGTTCTTGTTCCACCCAAGCGCTTGGCTGCAATGGGCATCCTTGCGGCATCGAAAAAAGTGGAGTTCGGCTACCTGCGGGATCAACTCGATCTCTCCGATAGCGACTTGTCGAAGCAGCTGAAAGCGCTCGCTGAGGCTGGCTATCTGACTTCGGAGCGTACCGGCAAGGGGGCCACCCGAAAGTCCTGGTTCGCAATCACCAAGCTTGGCCACGACGCGCTGCACTTTCATGCCGCAGCGCTCCAGCGCCTCCTCACTCCAACACCAACAAGCGAGACGGTCTAGTGGACGATCGTGCTGATGAGAACTCCAACCTTTACTCGACGGATCGGAAAGTCAACGATATGGAAACTACAAGCGCAACTCCCAACGGATCTTCCAGCGGAGATCCAGTGGACGCAGCGGCCAGCCTCCAAGTCTTACAGCGGGCGACGAACTCGGTCGGTGAAGTCGACGGCCTCACCTTCGGACCAAGGTGGTATGCACCGGTGATGGCCATGTGCCCTCTCGGCTTTTCCGTATTCGGAGCCAGCGATCCGGCTGGCTGGGCCAAGGCGGCGTTGTTCTTCCTTGGGGTCATTGTGGCCCCGGCGGTTGTCTCGCTTCACGAGTACCGGCACAGGGGAGCGAGGCCGAAGTTGTCGGATCGAAGCCTCTTAGCGTTGGTATGGATGATCCCGACGTTCATTCTTCTTCAGGTAGCGTGGGAAATCGCGATCACCACTATTGGTTCCGACAACTTCTTCCCACAGTGGACCATTGTCGGCTGGGTTCTGAGCACCCTTGTCCTCTTGGGAGTGCGGGCGGGCGTGAATCGAGTGCGCACTGCCCGGCCATCAATCCTCTAGGTCGCCAGGACACTAGGTCCCGGCCGCAACCCAGCGCTTGTCCATCGGTTGATGGAGGCATCAGCGCTCGATGTTGTCGAGGCGTGGACGGTGAGAGTCTTAGAGGTCGCTCAGCCGGGTAAGCGACGTGACGGACGCCCCGGCGGATTGGGCCGCCGCGGTGAGGCGTTGGATTGTTGTGCGGCTCGAGCCGGTCGCAACAGCCGGGGTTCCGATGGCGGCGCGGACCAGGTCCATGTCGACCCGCACCACCCGCTCACCGGGCATGGGCAGGACCGTCCCGTCAACTGATCCGTGCGTTACGAAGGTCTCCGGCGGAACCCCAAGCCAGCGGATCAATGCCAACACCCCGTCGGCCTCGGCGTCGTCTGCGTCACCGAATCGTCGGATCGTTGATGCCGAGACCCCGACCAGGCGGCTGAGCGCCGCCCAGCTCAGTTGCCGAGCCCCGCGCTCAGCATCGATCGCCTCAAAAAGGGCACGAAGATCAAAGTGCGGTTGACTCATCGACCAGATTCTAGGAACCAGCGGGCCAGCCGGCGCACCGGCTCCGTCAACCGGGTCTCTTTGGAGTCAGACCCCGGATCGACCCGGTTGTAGCGGCTGCCCTGTGTGTTTCCGGCAGGGTTTGCGCTGCCAGCGTTTCGCCCGACAAGGCCAACCGGGTCTCTTTGGGGTCAGACCCCGGACGGACCCGGTTCTCGGTCGCTACTGCTTAGGCCGGGTGGGTAGCAAGGGTTTGTCCCTGGTCGTGGCGGACGACTCGCTTGTCGGTGACGATGGCGGTGATTAGTTCGGCTGGGGTTACGTCGAAGGCCGGGTTGAGGGTGTCGGTGCCGTCGGGGGCGGTGGCTCGTTCGCCGAAGGCCACTACTTCTTCGGAGCCTCGGTCCTCGATTTCGATGTCGGCTCCGCTGGCGGTGGCGGCATCAACCGTCGACTCGGGGGCCACGATCAGAAAGGGAACGCCAGCGTAGCGCGCCGCGAGAGCGAGGGAGAAGGTGCCGATCTTGTTGGCGCTGTCGCCGTTGGCCGCCACCCGGTCGGCGCCGGTCAGCACCACTTGAGCGTGGCCGCGTGAGAGCAGGGCCGGCCCGGCCGAGTCGACGATCAACCGGTGGGGAGCGCCCATCCGTTGCAGTTCCCAGGTGGTGAGGCGGGCCCCTTGAAGGAGCGGTCGGGTTTCGCAGGGCAGGGCTTCGGTGAGCTGGCCCCGCTCGTGCAGCGTCTGGATCACCGCCAGCGCCGTACCCCGTTCCACGGTGGCCAGGCCGCCGGTGTTGCAGATAGTCATGGCCGTCACCGGCTGGTCGCCGCAGAGTTCGGCGATCAGGTCGGCGCCCAAGTTGCCCATGGCGATCGACGCGGCGAGCTCTTCGTCTCGAATCGCCATCGCTTCGGCGAGCACTACGTCGAAGCCCTGGCTGGCGAGCGGGGTGACCCGTTCCACCATCTTGGCCAGGTTCACCGCAGTGGGGCGGGCGTGGGCCAGGGCGGCGATGGCCGAGTCGAGCTCGGGGCCGCTGGTGCCATGGGCCCGCACCGCAACGGCCACGCCGAATGCTCCGGCGACGCCGATGGCTGGGGCGCCCCGAACCGACAGGCGCTTGATGGCCGCCACCATGTCGTCGACCGTGTCGATCCGCAGCGTGGTGAGTTCGCCGGGAAGCTTGGTCTGGTCGACCATCACCACCGTGTCGTCGATCCAGTCGAGGGACCGGTTACCCAGTTGCATCTCGTTGGTGTCATTCACTGCGAAGGATCTTCTCCATAGCTTTGCCCTTGGCCAGTTCGTCGATCAGCTTGTCGAGGTAGCGGATCTCCCGCATCGTCTCTTCCTCGATGTCTTCCACCCGCACTCCGCAGACCACGCCGGTGATCAGCTGGCGGTCCGGGTTCATCTTTGGCGCCTTGGCAAAGAAGGTTTCGAAATCGGTCTCTTTGTCGAGTTGGGTCTGAAGCCGTTTCGGGCTGTAGCCGGTGAGCCAACGGATGATCTGGTCGACCTCATCCTTGGTCCGGCCCTTCTTCTCCGCCTTGGTCACATAGTGCGGGTACACGCTGGCGAAAGAGGTCGTGTAGATCGGATGTTTGTTGTCGGTCTTGGTGGCCATGGGTCGACGCTACCAAGCAACCCAGACCGTATGCCGCCGAGGAGGCTAGAGGGGTTCGCTCGCGAGCTGACCGATAACTCCGCCCCGACAATTCGGCTGACGGGAGCTGGTGGTGGTGAAACACTGGCGCCATGGGAACTCCTTCTGTGGTGGTCACCGATCTTGATGGCACGTTGTGGCATACACCCGACCACGTGCCGGAGGTGACGCTTCGGGCGCTTGCCGATCTGGACGAGAGCTCGGTGCCGCTGCTGGTGGCCACCGGCCGCCGGGTGGCCTCGACTCGGGCCCCGCTGGCCCGGTTGGATTGGGCTCCGCCTGCGGTGGTGCTCAACGGCGGCATCGGTCTCGACCTGGTCAGCGGCGAGCGGTTCCATCGGGGCGGGTTCACGTCGGAGGCGGCGGCCGCGGTGTTGGAGGTGTTCCTTGATGGCGGGGTAACTCCGTGCATCTATGTCGACGATGACGTCACCCCGGTGTGGGTGGGCGAGTCACCGTCGACCCATCCCGACCATCTCGCCGGCTTTGGTGTGGATGTGAAGACCGGGGATCTGCGGTCGGTGGTTGCCGATCAGACAGTGCTGGCGTTCGGGGTGCTCGGGATTCCCGAGGCCACCGCCGAGGGGCTGGGTTCGGGCCTTGTCGGTATTGCGGCACCCCATGTGGCGCCCGATCGGCAATACCTGGGCCATGCGATCACGGTCGCACCCAATGGCATCTCCAAGTGGGAGGGGATCGCCGCCTTCTGTGCTCATCATGATCTCGACGCCGGTTCGGTGTTGGCCATCGGCGACGGCCCAAACGACGTGGAGATGTTGGCTGGCGCCGCGGTGGCGGTGGTGCCCGCCGACGGCCATGAGGCCGCGTTGGCACTGGCCGATCACGTGGTGGCCCCGGCGGCCGACGGCGGCTGGGCCGAACTCCTCGACATCATCTCGTGATGAACCGTCCGTAATGTCGGCGCCTAGCGTGAAATATGCGCGTCTAGCGCCGACATTTGCTGGGCCTCCCGTAATGTCGGCGTTCAGCATGAAATATGCGCGTCTAGCGCCGACATTTCCGGGCCGTCCGTAATGTCGGCGTTCAGCATGAAATATGCGCGTCTAGCGCCGACATTTCCTGGGCGTCCCGTAATGTCGGCGTTCAGCGTGAAATATGCGCGTGTAGCGCCGACATTTCCCCCGAGGTGGAGACGATGACGGAGGTGGTGATCGTGTCGGGGCCGCCGGGTTCTGGGAAGACGACGGTGGCCGCGGCGCTGGCGAAAGCGCCTCCCGGGGATTCGCCAGCGGTGCACATCGAGTCGGACGTCTTCTATCGCTGGATCAGTGCTGGGTTTGTCGGCCCCCATCTGAAAGAGGCCCACACCCAGAACACCGTGGTGGCCGACGTCGCAATTGATGCTGCCGCGGCGTATGCCCTCGGCGGGTATCAGGTGGTCTGGGATGGGGTGATCGGCCCGTGGTGGCTTGAACGGATCACCCGGCGCCTGGCAGCGCGGGGAGTGCAGGTGCGCTACCTCGTTCTGCGCCCGGGCCGGGAGGTGGCTCTCGATCGGGTGCGCGAGCGTGATGGCACCACCGAAGTGTCGGGAGCCGAGACGATGTACGACCAGTTCGCCGACCTTGGCGAGTTGGAGGGTCATGTGATTCCCAGTGACGATGCCCCGGCTGCCGTTTCGCAGCGCTGCCGCGAGGCCATGGCCGACGATCGGTTTCTGCTCGACGCTGAACCTTGGGTTGATGATCGGTGGCCGGTGTCGGCCAAGGCGGTCATCGCCATCGAGGATCGGTTTGTGGTGGTGCGCAACCATCGGGGTGAATGGGAGTTGCCCGGCGGTCGCCTCGATGCCAGCGATGACAGCCCAGCGGAAGCGTTGCGGCGAGAGCTGCGCGAAGAGCTCTCGATCGAGATCGAGGTTGGCGAGCCGCTGACGCCATGGATCTTCGAGGTGGCCAACCGCCGTGTGCTGATCCTGCCGTACCGCTGCGAGATCCTGACCAGTGCCGCAGTCGGGCTGGGCGAGCACCGACTGTCTGAAGACGCCTCGACCGATCTTGATACCGACGGAAATACGGAGGGGCGCCACCACGATCTGGCTGAGCGGTTGGCCACCGGTCTGAGTTCGGAGCACACAGAGGTGGCGCTGATGGCGATCGACGAGTTGGCTGCTGCTACATTTCCGTCCGGCTACCTCCGGTCATGTCGGGAGACGGTCGGAAACGTCGGTGGCCAGTGTTGATGGTCCAACCTGTCGACGATCAGCGCCGACTCTCCGGCGAGTCTGGGATAGGTGGCGAGTCTGGGATGGGTATTGAATGGTGTGATGAGTAGTGGAACGGGTGTTGGTGTGACGACCGATTCGGGTGATGGGTTTCGGCTGGTTGGTGACTACCTGCTGGCGGGCGAGGGCGGGGGTGTGGTCACCCCAAACGGCGCCGTCGATGTTGACGCCGCCGGTCGTATCACCGCCGTTGGTTCGGTGGCCGAGCTCGGCGACGCTGCCGGGTCGGTACACAACGTGGGCGGATTGTTGATGCCTGGTCTGGTGAACACCCACGCCCACACCGCGATGACCTTGCTGCGGTCGGCCGGCGACGGTCTGCCGCTTCAGGACTGGCTCACCCAGGTGGTGTGGCCCCGGGAAGGGCAGATGACCGACGAGGACGCCCACTGGGGGATGACCCTCGGCAGCCTGGAGATGCTGGCCAACGGCGTTACTACCAGCTGCGAGATGTACTTCTTTGAATCGGCGATGGTGGAGGCGGTGCAAAACACCGGCGGCCGGATGGTGATGACGCCGGGGGTGGTGTCGGCCCTGTTGCCCGATGGTGATGTGGCGCCCCGGATCGCCGAGTTGGCTGAGTTGCACCAGCGCTATCACGACCCGGCCGGCCGGATCACGGTCGGGTTTGCTCCCCATTCGCCCTATGACCTCACGCCGGATCAGGTCGGTCAGATCGCCGCCGGCGCCCAGGCCGTCGATGCGCTGATGCACATCCATCTCGAAGAAACCGAGGCCGAGCGCCAGCAGGTGCTCGACGCTCACGGAAAGACGGCGACCCAGTTGTTGGCTGATGTCGGAGCGCTGGAGGGTCGGGTGCTCGCCGCTCATGGCGTGTGGCTCGACGAAACCGACCGAAGGCTGCTGATCGAGGCCGACGCCACGATTGCCCACTGTCCGATGTCGAACCTGAAGTTGGGGTCGGGCATCGCTCCGCTGGCGTCGATGCTCGACGAAGGGTTGCGGGTGGTGCTGGCCACCGATGGGGTGGCTTCGAACGACAACCTCGACTTGTGGGAGGAAGTGAAGCTGGCCCCGCTGCTGGCTCGTGGCGCTGGCCACGATCCGGGCGCGGTCGATGCCGTTACTGCACTCGATATGGCGACGCGAACCGCGGGGGAGGCGTTGGGCATCGAGGTCGGCGAGCTGCGCGCCGGAGCCTGGGCCGACGTGATTCGGATCGATCTTGACCGACCGGTTTTTGCGCCGGGCCGCGTCGAAGACCTGGTGTCGCACCTCGTGTACCAGGGGTCGGGGGGCAACGTCACCGATGTGTGGGTGGCGGGGGAGCAGGTGATCGCCGCCGGCAAGTCGACCAGAGTCGACCAGGCCGAAGCCATGGCCGAGGTGCGAGCCAGAGGCCACCGCCTCGCCGAGTAGCCAGCGAAGAATGCCCAGCGCCCCAGCGCCCAACGTCGGTGCCCACCGGGTCTGCCCCGGTGGTACACCCGCTCTCTCAGGCTCGTCCGGCTCGGGCGGTACTGTGGCGAAGTGCCGGCGGAGATCCATCGTCGGATTTGAGGGGGAACGCTCGCGTGACTGAGAACGGATTTCTGAAGAGGGTCTATGACCTGGCCGGCCAGGACGAGACCGACGCGCTGTATTCGGAGTGGGCCGATTCCTACGATGACGAACTGGTCGG
>CALAML010000273.1 GCA_937925845.1 uncultured Acidimicrobiales bacterium
CACAACCTGATCGACGAGGGCTATTTCGACGCCGGCACCATGTTTGATTGGTGGCGCAAGAAGGCCCGGGAGAACGGGGCGACCTTTCACAAGGGTGAGGTGGTTGGCTTTAGTCAGGCCGACGGCCGCATCACCCAGGTGTTGCTGGCTTCCGGCGATGCGGTTGCCTGCGGCACGGTGGTGAACGCCGCTGGCCCGCGGGCTTCGCTGGTGGCCGATATGGCCGGCATCACCCTGAAAGTGGAGCCCCGCAAGCGGTACACGTTTATGGTCGACTGCGCCGAGGAGCTGGGGATGGCGCTGCCGCTCACAATCGACCCATCGGGCGTCCACGTCCGCACCGAGGGAACCGCCTTCATGGCCGGTTGTACTCCCGACCCCGACCCGGCCGTGGCTCCCGACGATTTCGAGATGGACCGCGACATCTTTGAGGATCTGGTGTGGCCCACCCTGGCCCACCGCATTCCCGCCTTCGAGCGGCTGAAGGTGCGTAACCAGTGGGCCGGTCACTACGCCCATCACGAGTTCGACCACAACGTGATCGTCGGCCCTCACCCCGAGGTGGCGAACTTCATCTTCGCCAACGGCTTCTCCGGCCACGGGCTCCAGCAGTCGCCAGCGATCGGTCGGGGCGTGGCCGAGTGGATCTCCTACGGCGAGTTCCGAGCCCTCGACCTCACCCCGCTGGGCTACGGTCGCATCGTCGAAAACAAACCCTTCATCGAAACCGCCATCATCTAATCTGCACGCCGCTCCCGAAATGTCGGCGGCTGGCGCGCATATTCAGTGTCCAGCGCCGACATTTGGGTGGGGGTTGGGAAATGTCGGCGTTTGGCGCGCATATTTAGCGTCCAGCGCCGACATTTCGGCGACTCGGCTACTCGGCGGGGCGGCAGGCTTGGCCGCGTAGGGCCGGGCAGGGCGCCAGTTCTTCGATCACGTCGTCACCAGCCAGTGACACTGCGAGTCGGAGCCGGCTAGGTGTCTCTTCGCCGAAGCCGATGGTGTAGATGGCGTCGCCCGGTGCCGGGTCTTCGAAGGTCCATTCGGCCCGGTCGCGGCCGGGGCTCGAGACCGTCATCCGCAGGATGGAGCCGGCTCGGACCGGCGCACCGATCGAGGGGATCGACACCGGTACCCGCACCAGCGAACCGTCGCTTGGCATCTCGGCAAAATCGTCCGCGGAGAAGCTACGTTCTGGGCGAAGCGAGCCCGGGTCGGCTTCGTCGCCGAAGGTTGCGGCCCGGTGGCCGAGGCGGAGCCAGCCGGTTTGAAGCAGGTACTCCACCCCGTCGGGGCGGATCTCGCTCATGGTCACCTGAAGTGCTCCGTCGGCCACGTCAGCACCCATCCAGAGGTCGGCCAGCGCCGGTCCGTTTAATACGATGTCTTCGGAGAGTGGCTCGGTGTCGAATACCGCCGAGTTGTCATCGTCGAAGCGCTGCCAGTCGAACTCCCACAGGCGTTCGAGTAGCCCGCCCGATTCCTCGGCCAGGAAGTTCTCTCCAACCCCGTCGGTGTCCTGGGCAAAGCTGACCGAGCCGTCATCGCCCGGGCCGTCTTCGACCATCGCTCCGTCGGCAACCAGGTGGAAGTCGAGCACTTCGGCGTCGGCCGGTGGCCATTGGTTGTAGGTGCGGGTCATGGTGCCCTGGGCTTCGCCGTCTTCGTTGCCGCCGGCCCCGAGTTCGTAGGTAACCCGGATCGGGTCCTCCGCTTCATAGGCCGCCAACGCCGCTTCGTAGTCGTCGCCGAACTCCTCGACCCAGCGGTCGCCTTCCAGCTCAAGGTCTTCGAGTCCGTAGGTTTCAGCCAGGATTCCGACGAGCCCAATCCGCACGATCGGGTTCATCTGCGGAACCCGCTTGGCCACATAGAACTCGAGGAACTCATACAGGCGGTTGATATTTTCCTGCGAGTAGCCGTCGGGGTGACGACCGTTCCACATCGACACCCGTAGTGGCTGTGCTCCGCTGAGCGGCTCAATCAGATCGGGAAACTGGGCGCCGGTTTGTTCATCGTGAAAGCCGCCGGTGAGGTAGGTCGGTACCTCGATTTGGGTGGCGAGCTCCCGTAGGTCCCGTTCCGAGGCCGAGTCCGGTCGGTTTTCGAGGGCTCGGCCGAACGCTTCGAAGTCGAGGTTGAGGTTGCGTAGTTGCTGGTGTTCGGCGCAGATTTCATCGCCGGCTTCCACTCGCGCCGCGGCCCAGTTCTGGCCGTTCGGGGCCGCCTGGGCATCGCGTTCCTCAAGCCAGCGTCGGGTGAAACCGCCGTTGTAGATACCACCGGGCCATTGCTGCACCCACGGGTCGGTGATGACCGAGTGGGGCGCGATTGCGGCCAGGCTGGGTGGTTGGGTGGCACCGGTGTAGAGCTGGGTGATCCCGGAGTAGGAAAGGCCGACCGTACCTGGGCTGCGATGCAGCACCCACGGCTGGCTGGCAACCACTTCCACCACGTCGTAGCCGTCGGCCTGCTGCGCCGCGTTAAACACGTCGAAGACGCCACCGGAGCAGCCGCTGCCGCGAAGGTTCACGCTCACGGTGGCGTAGCCGAGGGTGCGGGCGATCCGCACGCCCGGTTCTTCAGCCTCCGGGTTCGACACGCCGTAGCCGGATGATTCAATCACCGTGGGGTAGGGGCCGTCGCCGTAGATGGCGGGGTCGGGGAAGCGCACCATCGTCGACAGCAGGGTGCCGTCGCGGGTTTCGATGTAGCCGTAGCCGTCCTCGAAGCTGGCGCCATCTGCCAGGTCGCCGAGCACGGTCAGCTGGGCGCCGTCGAGTTGTTGGGAGCTGTAGAAGGTGTCGGGCGCGACGTCGTCGAGTCCAAGCACGTTGAATTCGCCGGAGCTGATCGGCGGCTCGGCGCTGTCGTTGCGTAGTTCGTAGCTGCCGGGCTGGAGCAGTGTGCCGTCGCCCCAGAGGATCTCCTGGTCGGGTCCGGCCTCCGCAGTGGCTGGTTCGAAGGGGATGTACTGGAAACTCGCCTGTCCGAATTCGTCGGCGACGACGGTGATCAGTTCGGTGCCGTCGGCGTCGTAGAGCGTGAGCGGTTCCTTGGGTTCGGCTTCGGTGACCTCGAGGATGCCGACGCCTGGCCTCAAGTTCCAAGTGGCTTCGACGGCCTCCGGTTCCG
>CALAML010000274.1 GCA_937925845.1 uncultured Acidimicrobiales bacterium
GTGAAATGCGACGGCAGGTTGGCACCGATCAGCCCAATCACCAACACCGTGGCCGGCCACGCCAGCCGCGGCACACGGCGGGCCAACGCTTCAACCCCCATCCCAAGAAACACCGCGGTACCAAGCACCAACATCGGAGCGGCCCGAGGGGTGGAGCGCATGGCCAGACCGGCGTCGCTCACACCGGTGAACCACTTAAAGAGCCCGCCGAGAGCCGAGGTGGAGTCCCACGGGTGGGAACCGACCGTCATGAGCCCGCCGAGCACGATCAGGAAACCAAAGTAGGCCCGATGGCGCCAGCGTACGACGGCGGCACAGGCCAGGGCCAGGACCGGCAGGGCAAAGCTGAGCGCCACCAGAAGGGTCCGGTTGGTGTACTCGATGCTCGGGCGAATCCATGGCCCGAGCGAGTCGTTGCCGTAGAAGAACCAGTAGCCCAGACCCCGGAAGGCCTCAGTCGCCGACGACGACTCGGCGACGGTTCGGTAGGCCTCGGTGTAGCGGACGATCGGGATGCCGTAACGGCTCTGCAACGACAGGCCCATGAAGCTCCACAAGCTGGCGCCGATCGTCATGACCGCGATCCGAACGACCGTGGCGACGGCCTGGCCCACCGTCGCCTCCCGTTCGATCCAGGTGGCGTAGACAATCCACAAGAGCGGTGCGAGGGCGATCATGATGAGCGATGTGACGTTGACGCCGCCAACGGTCATCACCACCAGACCCATCAGCGCGGGATACCGCCAACCACGGGTTCGCAGCGACTTGGCGGTGAGTGAGATCAACCAGGGGAGCGCGGTCCACGGCAGAAGGATCACCGAGATGCGAGCCGAATACTGGAGCAGGTAGGGCGAGAGCATGTAGGCAAAGGCCGCGACCAACACCCCCCGCCCCCGCCAACCCAGCGTGCGGAGCAGCGAGATGACCCCGAGCCCAGCGAGGAACATCACCGTGCCGAGCCAGAGCCGCTGGGCCAACCAGTCCGGGAGCCCGATCGAATCGGCCAGCCAGTAGTACGGGCCCATGGGCCAGAGGTAACCGATGTTTTGATGGGTCACGGTGCCGAGGCCGATGTTGGCGTCCCACATCGACGGTGCCCGCGACAGCAGCCGGGACGGGTCGAGGTACAGATAGGTCTTGGTGTCGGCGCCGACGCGACCCGGCGAGGTGAGGACGAGGGGTAGATAGGCGGCCAGGGCCAAGAGGGCCGGCCCAAACCAACGCGACGCGCTCGGGCCCAACTTCACTCGGTCGCAGGCGATACGGGGCCGCCGCCGGGCCGTTTGGTTGCTGTCGACTTTGAGGTGGACGCCAGCACCTCCAGGATCTTTTTGGCGGTGGCCTCCCAGGTGAACTTTCGAGCGTGGACCAACGCTCCCTTCGACAGTCGCTCCCGAACATCGGCATCGCTGATGATCGAATCGAGATGGGTGACCAACTCCGGAGTGGACCGGGCCAGGAGGCCACTCTCGCCGTCGGCGACAGCGTCCTGGTGGCCGGGAATGTCGGTAGCGATCGACGGTGTCCCACAGGCAGCGGCCTCGGTCAGGGTCATGCCCCAACCCTCGCGTGACGATGCGCTCACCACGGCCCAGGCCTGCTGATACAGCTCGAGCAGCTCATCGTCGTCGACATGGCCGGCGAGCCGGATCCAGGACTCGGCGTTGAGATTCTCGATCTGGCGCTCCAGGTTTCGCCGCTCCAGACCACTGCCGACGATCACCAGCTCCAGGTCGGGGGTTCGCTCCTTTAACGTGGCCACCGCGTCGATCAACCGGTCGAAGTGCTTCGATGGCATCAACCGGCCAACGGCGACCAGCAGGGGAGTGGTGGATTTCGACGACGACGGTACAAACCTCGGATCGATGCCCGGGGGAGCGACGGTGACCTGATCCGGCGAGAACCCAAGATCGTCGACCAACTCCGCTCGCGACGACCAGGAAAGGGTGATGATCGGAGTACGGCGATAGAACTTCGGCGCGATCTTCGACTCGAACAACACCCCGGCCTCGGCCAGCTTCGGATTCTCCGGAAGAGCAAGGCGCCACATATCGGCATGGACATGGTGTAACAGCACCACCCGGGGCCCCCGGCACCACAGCGGTGACAGAAAGGGCACGCCGTTCCAGATTTCCACCAAGCCGTCGCGGGGGCCGTGGCGCCCGGTGGCCTCGCTGAACGCAGCTCGCGGGAACACGAGGTAGCGGCCGGCCCGTCGGACCACCTGATAGCCATCGCGCTCCTCACGAGGCGGGTGACCCTGGGCATAGCTGGAACGCATGGTGACATCGAGGCCGGCGTCGGCCCACAGTCGAGCAACCGTGGCCGAGTGAACTTCGGATCCTCCGGCCTCCACGTCGTCGAGGTCGCGCCACTGCAAAAAGTGCACCCGGCGCAAACCAGCCGCGGCGGCGATGTCGCTCATCTGTTGGCGGGTGATAGCCCGCGACTCTTCGGTGTTCAGCGACCTGTTCCTTTTGGCTTGGGCCGAGGTCCGGAAAGCTTGAGTCCAGATCGTCGGGAGAACCGACGACATCCTGGCCCGTGGGCGTGTCCCTCACATCGTAGAACCCAAGTAACACCGGAAGGCAACAACAGTCGTAGATGTCTCAGGGGCCGGACCACTCCGCCCGATGTCCCTCCATCCCGCTGCGGATCAGGGGCGGCGAGAGAAGTTGACGAACGGCTCCGTTGAATATCGCTCAAACACGACATCTTGAGCCTCCGCTGATAGGGTTTGAACGCCCCTTTAGGTGCAGATCGGCTGATCTCCACCGAAGGTTGCGACACCACCTACACCACAATCTTCCAACGCTCACGGAGTGACCCGGTCGCTCCGGTTCCGCGGTGGTGCCCAATGGCGACCAAAAGCTCTCCCCGAATCTCTCCAAGAAAGTCTTGTTATGCGGAAACCGGCTTCCCCTCATGCATCACGTCTGTGGCTACGACCCTCCCTCGTCGGAGTGTTTGGTCTGTTCCTGTTTGCCACCGCCTGCACCCTTTCCACCGGTGAAGTCGTAACCGTTCGGTTCGACAACACCGCGATCGGTGAAACGGTGTTGCCCCTGAATACCGGGACCGGCCAGGCCTTCACCGATGTGGTGCTCCTGACCGAAAACGGTGGGACGGCCATCACCGAAGCTCACGTTGGCGGCCAGGGCCACCGAGCCAACTACCCCGACTTCGATGACACCATGACCGGACCGCGGGCCGTGGTTCGGGTTACCAACAACTCCACCACCGACCATCTCAACCCAGGGCCGCGCGACTTCCACTACGGCGCCGATGTCGTGCTTGATGCGCTGAGCGTCGGCGGAGCGATCGACAACGGCAACAACGCCTTCCAGCGGGGGTTGTTTGACGACTCGGCCCAGTTCAAGCTCGAAGTTGAGCCCCGTCCGCGCTGTCGAATCAAGGGCGACCTGGGGGCTCTGCAGGTCACCTCATCGGTCAGCGTCCAGCCCGGCGAGCCCTACCGGGTTCGTTGCTTTCGAGCCGGGGAATCGCTGACGGTTTCGGTGCGCCAGATCAACGCCGACGGGTCAACCGAGCCCGCCGTCACCAACACGGTTCAAGGTCCGCTCGGGCCGCTCACCTACATCCTGGAGACCCCAATCTCGATCGGCGGCAAGCTCAACGCCTCCGGCAACATCGCAGTGAACAGCTCCGATCAATTCAACGGGTCGATCGACAACGCAATCCTGGTGATGGACAGCTAGCTAGGAGACTCCTAGCACTCTGCGGCTCAGGGAGCTGCGCCTCCCTTTTGCTCTGCCGGTGCCACGGGCCAACCGGATCGAACAGTATCCTCGGCCCATGACCGCGCCTTCTCAGCCCTCGGTGAGTGCGGCCGCCGGTGGGGCGCGGCGGTTCGCTATTCTGCTCGGGGTAATCGCCGCGCTGGCGTTGGCCATTCGCCTCCTCAACGTGTTGGAGTGGCGGCCCACGGCCAGTGAGGAGCTCCAGTTTGGTGGGGTGGTCAGCGAAAGCGGCGTCGAGGTTGAGGAAGTGCCCGGCGGCTACTACCTCGGCGGCGACGCCATCATCTACCACTACCAGGGGCGCGCCCTCGCCGAGGGCAACGGTCTGTTAGACCCGGGTCCTTGGCTGTTTCGCGACGAGGTGCGCCCGAGCGCCCAGCGTCCGCCGGCCTACAGCGCCTACCTCGGGTTGTGGTCGGCGCTGGGGGTGCGCTCGGTAACGGGCCATCGAGTGGTGTCGGGGCTGTTGGGAGTGGCCACCGTGGTGGTGCTGGGTTTGGCTGGCCGAACCCTTGTGGGTACCCGCACCGGACTGATCGCCGCCGGTATCGCAGCGATCTACCCGGGGATGTGGATCAACGACGGGATGCTGCTGTCGGAACCCATCAGCCAGTTGGGTGTGGCGCTCTACCTCTGGGCGACCTATCACCTGATCCGGCACCCAACCGGCCGGGCCACGCTCCTCGCCGGCCTGGCCGGAGGGTTTGTGGCCCTCACCCGCAACGAGCTGCTTCTGCTTTTCCCCTTAGGGGTGGTGCCGGTGCTGCTCAGCCGCGCCCACCTGGCCCGAACCAACGGCTGGTCGCCCGACGTGGCACCGACGGCACGCGCCCAGCGGGCTGGCGCGGGCCTGCTGATAAGGCTGCGAGCCGGGTGGCGGCCGGTGCTGGCTTCGGCCGCGGTCGCAGGGTTGTTTGTGGTGCCGTGGATCGCCCGCAACTTGGTGAGCTTCGAAGAGCCGGTGCTCACCAGCAGCCAGACCGGGGCCGTGCTGTCGGCCGGTGCCTGCGACGATGTGTTCTACGGCGAACGCATCGGCATGTACGCCAACTGCTTCCAGGACTTCCCATCGGCTGAGGAACTCGTGGCGCTCGACGAGAGTGAGATCGACGTCTTCCCCCGCGAAGCGGCCCTGGAGTACATCGGTGACAACCTCCGGCAGTTCCCACTGGTGGTGGCGGCCCGGATCGGTCGAGTGTGGGCCGTGTTTAAACCGTTCCACACCACCCGCACCCTCGACATTGCCGTGGAGTCTCGCGGCCACAACGCCTCCTGGCTTGGGCTGTTCGGCTACTACGTGCTGGTGCCGTTTGCCGTCGTGGGCGTGCTGGCCCTGCGGCGCCAGAAGGTGCCGGTCACACCAATCCTGGCGCTGGTGGTCACGGTCACCCTGGCCGCGGCCATGACCTTTGCCAACACCCGCTATCGGGCTCCGGCCGAAGTGGCACTGGTGCTGGCCGCCGCAGTGGGGATCGATCTGTCGCTTCGTCTGTTCCAGGCCCGGGCCCGCGCCCGGGCTCAGCCGGGTGACGGCGGGTAGCATCGCCACGTGCAGCTTTCCGGCGCCCAGCCCTACCCTCCAAATGACCCTGCCGGCGAACTCGGCCCGAACGACCCCGACCTGATCGCCGCCACCGAACTGTTAAACACCGAGCTGCCAGCCGATCGATTTGTCGATTCGTCGTATCTACATCACCTCTACCGGACCGGCCCGTTCGGCATCGGCTTTGAAGGCAACATCTACGGCGACGATGGTGTGCTCAACTGCCACTACGGGCTGATCCCCCAGGAATTCCGCACCAGCGACGGGCCGGTCCCAGCGCTGTTCTCGCTCAACGCCGCCATCCGGAGCACGTCACAAAAACAGGGCAACTTCACCAAGTTGGCCAGCGCCCTCTACGGCCCGGCGATCGAGCGGGGCATCAGGGTCGGTACCGCCGTCACCAACGCCAACTCGACCACGGCGGCAGTGAAATACCTCGGCTGGCGACTGCTCGGGCCGATGCCGGTGAAGCTGATCGTTCCCCGCCCCGGTCGCGCCCGCAGCGGGGTTGAGCATCGAGCGGTCACCCGGCAATGGTTGGACTCTCCCGACTTTGCCGCGCTGGCCGGCGGACTCGACGACCACCCGGTGACGGGCTACACGATCCGCTACACCCCGGAGTATCTGCGCTGGCGGCTCGGGTGGCCCAACTGTCCATATCACCTTCACTACAGCGACGAACTCGTTGCCGTCACCGCCCGCACCGTGCAGAACCGGGTGCCGGCCACGGCGATTCTGAAGCTCCTTCCCCGCAACGGAGCCGTCGGGCCTCTCGACCCCAGAAGCCTCCTCAACGCGATTATTCGCTACCACCGGGTTGGGTTTGCCGTATACGCAGGCTGGAACGACTTGGTCCCGGTTTCGGGCGTGGCGCCGCCGCGCAAGCTGCTGCCCTCCCCGCTGAACTCCCTCGTCCGCAGCTTCACCCCCGAAATCGACAACGACGACATCAACCTCGACGCCTTCGAGTTTCTCGATATGGACGCCTACTGAGCACCCCCACCCCTGACGGAGAACGACGGTGGTAGGGGAATCTCAAACTGAGAGCAGGGGCGAGTAGGCTGGGGCCATGTCCTGGCAGTCGATGACCGTGGTCATGCCGGTCTACAACGAAGCGGCCACGTTGAGAAAATCCCTCGAACGCCTGCTGGCGGTCGATTTCCCCATCGACGTCGACGTGTTGATCGTCGACGACGGCTCCACCGACTCTTCACTCGAAACCGTGGCCGAGATGATCGACGGCCGACGGGTGAAGGCCATCTCCCAACCCACCAATCAGGGGAAGGGGGCCGCGCTGCAACGCGGCATTGCCGAAGCGGAAGGTGAGCTGCTCACCATCTTTGATGCCGACCTGGAATACGACCCGGCCGACTTTCTCACGATGTTGCGCCCGGTGCTCGCGGACGACACCGATGTGGTCTACGGGGTGCGCACCTTCGGAGGCCATGCCGCCTATTCGTTCTGGTACGTCATCGGCAACAAGATGGTTTCGATGGTGGCTTCGGTGTTGTTCAACACCTGGTTGTCCGATATCGAGACCTGTCTGAAGCTGGCTCCCACCGAGCTCTGGCGCAAGGTGGAAATCACCTCGTCGGGCTTCGGCATCGAAGCGGAGATCACCGGCAAACTCCTGGTGATGGACGAGCGCATCTTCCAGGTACCGGTCAGCTACCGGGCCCGCAACCGGGAGGAAGGCAAGAAGTTGCAGTGGACCGATGGGGTTGAAGCGCTTTGGATCCTGGCCAAGATCCGGGCCAAGAACCGCCGCTGAACACCAACACACCCCGACCTCTACGCCGCTTGATGCCTCCTCCCACTGGGACCGATCCCTCCGGGGGCGACGGCGGGTCCCATCCGCGCTGGTTTGTTGCCGCGGTCCTGGTCCTTGCCGGACTGGGGCTCGTGATTCGGCTCCTCGCTGGCGTCGCCACCTACAAAGATCTTGAGCTGGGTCTCGACGACAACTTCTTCTACCACCGCCAGGCCTGGCTGGTGGCCGACGGCCATGGGTTTGCCAACCCGTGGATCTACTACGAGGAAGAGTTGGCGGAGAAGGCCTACCGCAAAGAAGTAGCACGAGCCGGTCAAACCTTTGACCAGGCGGAGCTCGATGAAGTGCTGGCCCAATTTCCCGGCGGCAACCGCATCGAACCATCGGCGGCCCACGTGCCGGTCTACACCCTCTACCTGGCGGGTTGGACCAAGCTCGGTGTGCGAAGCCCACTCGGGCACCGGATCGTCACCACCTTCCTCACCACCGCCGCCATCGTGGTGCTGGCACTGTTGGCCCGGCGGCTTGCCAACGAGTGGGCCGGGCTCGCAGTAGCCGCCTTTGGCGCGGCCTACCCGTCGATGTGGATCAACGACGGGCTGATCCTGTCAGAATCGGCGGCCGTACTGATGGTGGCGATTACCCTCTCGGTGGCCTACCGGGTGGCCCGCGCCCCAACAGCCTCCAACGCCGCTTGGTTCGGACTGGCCCTGGGTCTGCTGGCTCTCACCCGCTCCGAGGCCCTGATGCTCTTTGGGATCCTCGTGGTGCCGCTGCTGCTCACCCGTCCCGGTCGTTCCTGGCGCCAACGCTTCGGGCTGATTCTGCTCACCGGCGTCGTTGGCCTCGGCGTGATGACGCCATGGTTGGCCCGCAACCTGACCGGCTTTCGGGAACCGGTGCTGCTGGTGGCCGGGAGCGGCTTTGTGCTGGAGATCGCCAACTGCGACGAGACCTACAACGGTCGACTGCTGGGCTACTGGTCCGACACCTGCGGGGCCAACATCGGCACCTGGCCCGAAGGAGAGGGCATCGACGAATCGGTCGTGGATGTGGCCAAGCGAGAGGCCGGGATGGCCTACATCCGGGCCCATCTCGACGAACAACCGAAGGTGATCGGGGCCCGACTCGGTCGGGCCTACGGCTTCTACCGGGTGACCGAAACCAAGAACCTCGACATCTTCTTCGAACGGCGGGACCGAACCCACCTGCTCGTGAACCAATGGTTCTTCTACCCGATGATGGCACTGGCTCCGGCCGGGCTGTGGGCCCTGCGCCGCCGGGGGAGAAGCGTGCTGCCACCGGTGATCATCATCGGTCTGGCCCTCTTCACCGTGGCGGTGGCGATCGGTATCCCGCGCTACCGCGTCAGCTTCGATGTGGTGCTCACCCTCTTGGCCGGGGTCGGCCTGTTCGAGGTGCTCCGATGGGCGCGGGGCGCGTTCTCGCGGAAGCCAGTCGAGGAGCCAGCCTCGCCAGCGGCGCAGTCGTCCCGGATGCCGACGCCGGCCGAGACCCTCAATGCCTGAGGACCCACGGGACATGGCGGACCCCTTGGGCACGCACGGGATCGGCGGGGTCGACGATCCCGACACCATCATCGATGGCTCGAACGTCGCGGCTGGACGCAAGCCAGCGGTAAGCCGCCTTCCGTTCGGAGTGTGGGTGGCGGCACTGGTGGGGTTGGCCGGCCGTATGTACGCCATCTTTGTGCATCGCCCCACCTGTGAACGTGCCGAAGGTCTTGGTGGACGGCCACTCTCAACCGATGGTTGTTTTGCCTTCGGTGGCGATGTGTTGTTTGTTGAACAACAGGGTGAGCTCATCGGCAAAGGGGAGTGGTTCAAGAACGGCTTCGACTATTGGGCTGGCGGGCTGTTGCAGGACAGCGCGTCGCGTCCGCCCCTGTTCCCGCTGCTGATCGGCGTGCTGGCCAAGCTCGGCATTCGCGACGATGACCTGCAGCGAGCGGTGATGTCGCTGTTCGGCGTGGCCGCCATCATCGGCTTCGGATGGATCGGTCGACGACTGGCCGGAGATCGAGCCGCAGTCATCGCCGCCGGACTGGCTGCGCTGCATCCGCTGCTGTGGATCGGCGACTTCATGATGATGTCGGAAGCGTTGTTTGTGCCGCTGATCGTGGCTGTGATCGTGGCCAGCTACCGCTACCTCGACGCGCCCACATGGGGACGGCTGCTGACCCTGGCCGTGGTGATTACGCTCGCTGGCCTGGTGCGGACCGAAGGGATGTTTCTGCACCTGCTGTTGTTGGTGCCGCTGGTGCTGCGGAGCCAACCGGCCTGGCGCGACCGGTTGGCCTCGATCGGAGTGTCGGCGTTGGTCGCCCTGGCCCTGCTTTCGCCTTGGCTTGCCTTCAACAACGCCCGCTTCAGCCAGCCGGTCACCATGACCTCGAGCACCGGGTGGGTGCTCTTTGCCGGGTCCTGTGACAGCGCCTGGGAGGGCCAGTACATCGGATACTGGGCCGCAGGTTGTCTCGAAACCCGCGACCTGGCGGCGGCCTACGATCAACGGTTCCCCGGTCACCGGACCATTGGCGCGGAGCGGGTACTGTACGACGAGTCGGAGGTCGACGGTTGGTACCGTGACCAAGCGGTGAACTACTACCGAGCCAACGCCGGGCGCTTTCCCCTGGTTGCTGCGGCCCGGATCGGACGGAGCCTTGAAGTGTTTAATGCGGGCCAGGGGCTGTGGCTCGACCACCAAATCGAGGGTCGCCCCCGGGCCCCGGCAACCGTTGGTCTCATCGGCTACTACCTGCTCGTACCCCTCGCCGCCCTGGGAGCCCTGGTCTTGAGACGGGCTGATGAACCGCTCTGGCCGGTCGCCGTCATGTGGCCGCTCATCCTCCTCACCGTCATCTTCACCTACGGCATCACCCGCTATCGGGTACCGATCGACGTGGCCATGGTGATTTTGGCCGCAGTGGTCATCAACGCGATCGTCGACCGGCTTCGGACCGTCGCCAATGGTTGACCAAACGAAGGCGGGAATCGAAGGATCCGGGCCCTTGGTCAACGCGCCGCCGGCGGTGAGCTTCACCGTCGATCTTGAGGACCACCGCCAGCCCGGCGAAGAGGTCGACACCCGGTACCCGGTGCTGACCAAGAACATCCTCGAAGTCTGTGCCGCATCCGGCATCACCGGCACCTTCTTTGTGCTGGGCCGCCTGGCCGAGGACGAACCGGGACTGATCCGCGACATCGCCGCCCAGGGCCATGAGGTGGCGCTGCACAGCTGGGACCACACCCCGCTTCCCCAAACCACGCCCGACGCCTTTCGCCAGGACACCCTGCGGGGGAAGAAGCTGCTGGAGGACCTCACCGGCACCGCGGTCGTCGGCTACCGGGCGCCGGTGTTTTCACTGGTGGCAGGGACGGCCTGGGCCCCCGAAATTCTCGCCGAACTCGGTTTTGCCTACTCCTCGAGCGTGCTCCCAGCCTGGAATCCGCTCTTCGGTTGGCCCGAGGCGCCAGCGGGTCCGTTTCAATGGCCGTCCGGTCTGGTGGAGCTGCCGTGCCCCGTGCTCGGAGCCACCATCGGCGGCCGCTCGCTGGCCCTGCCCTTCCTCGGTGGCGTATACACCCGGGTGCTCCCGCTAGCGGTAACCAGCAGGCTGCTGGCCCGGCGCAGCCGTGGTGCCGACGGCGGGTCGGCTGAGGCCCTGTGGATGTACGTGCACCCCTATGACTTCGATGACGATGAGCCCTACTGGCAGGTGCCCGATCTCGGGCCGGTTGGGAGCCGGCTGCTGTGGTTGAACCGCAGTCGGATGGTGCATCGCATCACCGAGCTGGTAGCCCCAAACCCGGGTGACCCTCTACGGTTGGTGGCCGAACGCATCGGTGCCGCCCTGGCCGTCTTTGATCCCGCTTCCACCCCCACCCGATCCACAACATCTCCGACACCTACAACACCACCGCCGTCCTCGAGCGAGAGTCCGCGGCAATGAGCCTGTCCAATCCCGGCCCGAACCAGAAGAGCCCTCACCATGACCTCTGAGCCGACCCCTCAAACGCCTGGTGGTACTGCCGCGGGTGCGCCGATTCCTGCGACCGCCTCGGAGACGGTGCCCAATAGCCCGGTTCCCGGTAGCGCAGTTCCCGATGGCTCAGGCATGGCCAACAACCAGTTGCAGATGGTGCACCGGCTTCCGAAGGCTCCGCTGGTCGATCGCATCGCCCACCTCACCGCCGCCGCCACCGGCCGACGGGTGATCCACCTCGGTTTCGCTGACGCCGGCTTTCGCGACATGCAGGCCCGCTCCGACAGCTGGCTGCACGAACACCTCGACCGAGCCTCATCGTCACTCGTCGGTATCGATATCGAAGACGAAGGGGTCGAGTTGGCTCGCTCCCGTGGCTACGAGGCCTACCAGGCCAACGCCTGTCGCGTCGAAGAGCTGGAGGCCCTGGCCATCGAGCCTGCCGATCTGATCATCGCCGGCGAGGTGATCGAACACCTCGAGGATCCGGGTGCATTCCTGCGGGCGCTGAGCGTGCTGATCAAGCCGGGTGGTGAGCTGATCGTCACCACCCCGAACAGCCACGGCCTGATCAATATCGCGGCCACGCTGGTGAACCGCGAGATCAACCATCCTGATCACCTGGTGATGTACACCTGGCGCACCCTTACCACCCTGCTCGAACGCACCGGATGGACGGTGTCGAACAGCGCCACCTACGTGGCCGCGGTCAAAGAGACCGACGCCGACACCCCAGCCGAAAAAGCCATGGTGATCGGAGCCAAGCTGGCGCTAGCGGTAGAACGAGGCCTCAGCCGCCTCGGAGCCAACTTCGCCGCCGACGGCCTCATCATCCACGCCACCCGCACCAACTGATCAGCCCCTCCGACCGAAATGTCGGGAGCTGACGCGCATAATCCGGCCCAGGTTCCGACATTACGCAGTGTGGGGATGGCCGGTCCGTAATGTCGGAAGCTGACGCGCATAATGTGGCCCAGCTTCCGACATTTCGGCCGGGTTGGACCGGCTAGTCGAGTTGAGCTCGAAGCATGGCGAGTTCCTCGGCGAGGATGCGACTGCGTTCCTCGAGGCGGGAGAGTTCCCACGAGAAGTGGATCACCACCAGCAGCAGGAAGGCCAGGCCAGCAAACAGCAGCGTGGCTGGCTCATAGGCAATGCCGAGGGTGCGGCTGACCGGCAACAGGATGTCGGGCACGATGGCCAGTGGAGCCAAACCGGCAGCAACCACGATCCACAACATGGCGTACTTCGACCGGAGCTGACGGCGCCGCACCAGCGACAGGATAAAGACCAACAGCACCGCGGTAACGATGCCAACAACGGCGTGGGTAGTGGGGTTCATCTGAGTATCTCCCGAGTTGTGGTCGCTGACGTTGTGTCTTTGATGGCGGGTCGTTGATCTTGTTGGGTCGAGGTTGGCGGCCGGTGCGGGTGGTCGCGGCACGCGGGCGGAGTACGGCCGTCGCCGAGGAACTCCCGGATCAGCTGCTTTCGGGGCGAGGTTCCACTGCGACCGCGGCAAGCGGTTCGCCTCGTGCTGCTTCGGAATCACGAGCGCGGGCCGCTGCCCTTCGAGCGATGCGGGCCCGACCGCTTATCGAGGCGGCAATCACCACCAACAAACGGGTGAAGTGGTACGCCAGCCGCAGCCGACGGTTCGAAGCCACGCCCGCTTCTCGCTGGTGCATCACGACCGGCACCTCCGCCAGCTTGAACCCCATGGTCCAAGCCATCAACAGCGCTTCGACCGACTCCATGTAGTCAGACGGGTAGGTGGTAGCGAAGTAGCGCAGCATCGGCTCCGAGAAGCCACGGAAGCCAGAGCTGGTGTCGGTAAAGCTGCCACCGGTAACACGGTTGATGATAAATCGGAGCAGCCCCATCGCCCCTTGCCGGGTGCGGCCCACCTCGTAGTCGCCACCGGCGAACCGGCTACCGATCACCAGGTCGGCCCCGGTGTCGAGTTCGGCGACGATGTCGGCGATCGATGTGGCTTCGTGTTGGCCATCGGCATCAAACTGGATGGCGATCCGGTACCCGTTGCGAACCGCATACGAAAAGCCGGCCCTCAAGGCACCACCGATGCCGAGGTTAAACGGCAGGCTCAGCACCACCGCACCGCCGGCCCGGCCGACCGCCGCGGTGGCATCGCTGGATCCATCGTCGACCACCACCACATCGGCTTCCGGAACAACCTCATCGAGGCGCCGAAGCACCGCGGGAAGTGACTCCTCTTCGTTAAACGCCGGGATGATCACCAGAAGGTCGGCGATGGAGGCAGAAGCCATGGGGCAATTCTACTCCGGAGTCACGGCCTCACGAGCTGACCCCGAAACAATCCCCGCCTCAGCCAAACGAAATGTCGGCAGTACACGTGGATATTTCGTGCTGTGCGCCGACATTTCGGGCCGGGTTTCGTAATGTCGGCTCCCAGCGTTGATATTTCGTGTGTAGCGCCGACATTTCGGGACGGTTTTGGGCTGGGCTGGGCTGGCTCAGGTCAGGTCAGCTCGATCGGTTCCTCGACTGCGGTGGTCCGCTTGCCGTAGCGGTGGAAGAGTTCCACGAGCGCTACGGCGGTGAGCACCACCAGGGAGATCTCCGCTGGGGCTCGGAAGCGCACGATGCCGTAGAAGAGGGCGCCAACGATGGTGACAAGAACCGCCAACGCGGCCAGCGGCCACACCGGCGTCCGCTGATTGCGGCGCAACTGCCGACCTCCGGCTATCGCAAGCAGCATCATCGGGTAGAGCATGAAGCGGGCCAGCTCCGATGCGCCGGGTTCGCGTCCCTCGCCGGTGTTGAGCCGGGTCATGGCCTTCGGCTCGTACACGCTCCACAGGCGTCCGACGCGTGCCACCATCACCCCTGGCAGCCGATCGAGGTTGTCGAACATAAATTCGAAACCCTTCTTCCGCAGGAACGACGACCGTTGCGACTGATCCAGCCCCTCGAGCTCGGCGTCGTAAGCCACCGCACAGCCGAAGTGCCAGAAGCCCACACCACCACCCTCATAGGCGGGCTCACAGTTGGTGCCGACGATGGTCAGACCATCGTTGGTTGACATCAAGACGGGCTCTTCGAAGCGGAACAGGTTGGGGATGATCCAGGGGGAGACGGTAAGCAGGCTGATGCCCGCGGCTACAGCGATCAGCTTCACCCGGTGGCCCAACGCAGGGGTACTCCCGAGTGAGCCAGTGGCTTTGGCCACGTCAACGTCGTTGTCGGTGATGTCGACGCCGCCACCTTTGTCGGCATCGGCACTGTTGTCGACACCATTGCGGCCGGCGGTCCCGTCGGGAGTGCTTCGGCCGAGCCGAAGGGCGACCGGAATCACTACCAGGGGCAACAGGAGAGCCATCTCGGCTCGACCCAGCGCTGCGAGCCCGACACACAAGCCGGCCAGAGCGGCATTGCCCACCGAGGGCGAGTCGTGGAACCGGTAGATGGCCAACAGGAAGAGGACGGTCATCATCACCGTCGGCCCCTCCGACATGATGACCCCATCGTTGAGCCAGAAATTTGGATAGACCGCGGCGAGGAATGCGGCAACCAACCCGACCCGGGGTCCGGCTACTCTGCGGCCAAGCATCCCGATCAAGCCGACGGTGATGGTGCCGAAGAACGCCATCAGGTAGCGCTGGGGGCCAAGGAAGCCCTGTTCGAAGAACGAGGCCGGAGTCATCATCACCGCGGTGAGCGGCGGGTGGTCGGCGGCCGGGGTCTCGAAAAGGCCGATCGGCTCGCGGTAACGCCATTGGAACCCGAAGCCGTCAGCGAGCCAGCGGGCCTGACCGCTGTAATAGATCTGGTCGCCCGACCACAGTTTTTCTGGTTGGTCGCTGAAAAGCTGCTGTTTGGCAATAGCCACATAGCCGAACCGGATCAGGAACGCGATCCCCACAATCAGGGCCAGCCAACGCCAGAAACTCCGCGGTCCGGTGAGCGCACCAGCATCGGAGGCTGTCGCCTGCGCCGCGTCTACGGGAGCGCCATCGCGGCCCACACCATGATCCGGACCGTGCGACAACGTGTCGTCGCGGTTCACGCGCTGATCGTCGCGCTGGGTAAACACCTCGCCATTGTGGCTCAGGAGCGGCTGCGGATCCGATTCGCGGCCGCCATGGCCGCCTTGGGAATGATGGGCGCATCCCGACCTCCCGCCCCGTTGTCGGAGCTGTCGGCATCGATGGTGTCGGCGGCTGAGTCTGCGCCGGAGTCGGTCGCGGTCTCGTGATACTCGTCTTCGACGTTCACGGCCCAGATGTCGTGGTCGGCGCCAAGGATGTTCTCCACCGTCAACATGGCGGTGTACATCGAATGGTCCTGGTTGTTGTAGCGATGCATGCCGTTGCGTCCGATCGGATGCACGTTGGTGGCATTGTCGGCCAACCAGGCCCGCAGCACATCGACATTGTCGGCGTAGGCCTCGTCGTAGGTGGGGTAGGCCTTGGGCATCCGCACCACATGGCCCTCCTGCACGCGACCGGCGTCGAGCAGTTCCAGCTTCACCAGTTCTTCGCTGCCGAGACGGATCAGATCTTCGTCGGCCATCTCCCAGAGATCGTCACCCTCGAACACGAAGTACTCGAGGCCGAGGCAGGTGCGGCCTTCCTTGACCATAAAGGGGGACCACTGGCCGAAGTTCTGGATGCGGCCGAGGCGGACATCGGGGGAGTGGACGTAAATCCAGTTGTCGGGAAAACCATCCTCTTCGGGGACCACCAGAGCCACGGTGAGGAAGTCACGGTAGGAGAGGTCGCGGGCGGCTTGGACCACGTTGTCAGGCGGCGGGGGATCCATGGCCAGGATCAGCTCGCTGATCGGCATCGATGACACCACGTGATCAGCCTGATGACGAACCGTGACGCCGTCGTTGTCCTGGGTCACCTCAACGGCTACGGCCTTGCCGTCAGCGTGTTCGATCCGGGTGACCGGCGCATTCATCGCCACCGAGGCGCCGCGGCTCTCAATGATGTCGCGGCACCGTTCCCACATCATGCCGGGGCCAAACTTCGGGTAGCGGAACTCCTCGATCAAACTGGTGATCTTGGTCTGGTTCCGCTTGGGGGCCAGGGCGTTGACGACCGCAGTGACAAAGGAGAGGTTCTTGATGCGCTGGGCGGCCCAGTCGGCCTGGATCTCGGTGGCATCCACTCCCCACACCTTCTCGGTGTA
>CALAML010000275.1 GCA_937925845.1 uncultured Acidimicrobiales bacterium
CGCAGGCTCGATCCGTCGGCCCCTGGGGGGCCTCCTCGACTCGCGCTGCGGATTTTGTCTCGTGCGGAGCGATAGTTGGGTGGTCGGAAAGTCATGCTGGGCTCAGACCCCCGATGCATCGGCGCCCTGAGCCTCACCGGACTAACCGACCACCCAACCAGCGGGCTCCGACGCTCGTCCCTCGCTCCACTCGGGCAACCCGCTAGCGCTCGCCCAAACCCCCGACACCCCTCGACCCTCACGATTGTTGTTGCCGCAGGCTCGATCCGTCGGGTCTGTTCTGGCTCTACTTGTAGGGGTCGTCGAAGTCTGGGGCGGTCCACCAGTCTTCGCTGGCGGGCTTCCACTCTGGGTCTTCGTAGATGCAGTCGACCGGACACGGGTCGAGGCACTTGCCGCAGCCGGAGCACAGTTCCGGGATGATTATCACGTCGATGCCATGGTTAAAGATGGCGCCGAGCTGGGGCGGACAGGCCCGCAGGCAGGCATCACAGTTGATGCATTCGTCCATCTCGATACGAAACGGAGCCAGCTTCCACTTCTCGTTGCGCTGGTGAGATTCGAGCCGACCGGCCCGGCCTGGTGAAACCGCCATCTCCCAAAGCGTACGCCAATTCCGGCTGCACCGACGCATGGCTCGAACCGCTGGCATGCAGACAGAACCGAAGCCGCCCACACTGGCTGCACCCGCGCATGCCTCGCACCGCCCCAACGCAGACAATTGCGACCGACCTCGCGGGCTCACCCATTCTGGCTGCACCCGCGCATGCCTCACCCAGCCTGAATGCAGACAGAACCCACCTAGCTGCTAGGTGACGGGGAAGTTTCTTACCCTGGCGGCGCGTAGGGTTCGGCCGGGTTGGGCTGGGGTGAAGAGCAGTGAGTTGGCGGTGACCTGATCGGAACGCCCGCGGTTGTCCCTTCGACCGAGTTCGAGCGACTCGTTCATGTCCAAGGTGAGCACCAATCCGGGAGCACCAAGGGTGAGATCGACCGCTCCTTCGGCGGCATCATCGCCCTCCATAGCGGCGCGCAGCTGACCGATCCGGGGCACCGGCACCAACAGCGGATCAACCATGGCCACCAGGTCGTGGATGACCACCCCGGCCGGCACCAACACGACCCATCGTCGCGACAGGCTGTGCAAACCCCGAGCACCAAAGAACGCGGCAGCGCCACCAACGACAGTGACGATCACGCCCACCACCCAACGGCCAGAGGCCAGAAGCAACGGACCCGCAGTGGCACCCACCACGACCGTAAGCCAGGCCAACAGGCCCGGCCCAAGCAGCAACGGCAGGGGCGTACGCAGTGGAAGACGGTGCTCCGGCCCATAGGACGACCCGTCGACATACACCGTCGTGGTCGAGGCCATGGCCAACAGCGTGGTGGCAACAATCGCCGCGGCCACAGCAACCACGTCGAACACATCGATGTTGTCCACCCCATCGGCGACAACAGCCCACGCCGTGGCCGGCAGCAAGGCGAACACCACCGCCCGCAAGCCGGTGAGGGTGACGGTGCGAGGAACAAACATGGCGGCCAACGTGACCGCCCAAATCAACCAGAGGGCCACCGACACCGCGGTGCGGAAACCGGTGTCGGTTGGATCAAGAGCGTCAGCAAAGGTGGGCCCGGCCAACAACGGGAGCACCGCCCAGACGGCACGAAGCGGCCACGGTCCAGCTCGATCGAGCAACGGGAGCGGGGAGGTGTCGGCCATCGTTTCTAATGATGCCGGACCTGGCCGGCGCTGCCTACCAAGCCACAAAGGGTTGAGCAGCCGGTAAGACCCGGGAAAACGTCAACACGGCGTTGTCACGGCCGTTTGAGGCCGTTTGAGGCGGGATTCCCAGCGATTCCTGCCTCGACTTCCAATCGACTCAGGCATGCACGAGCTCGGCCCAGACCTGGTTTCCGAGGGACCGCCGCTTCTTCCCCCAACACCTTCTTTGGTACTGTTTGACATGTTCGACTCCCCAGGCCCACTCGCCGATGACGATCGGCGTTCCCTTGCCGAAACCGGCCATCGGGCCGGAGCGAGCCGTAGGGCCGGGCTGAGCCTGCTGGTGGGGTTTGCCGCGCTGGTTCTGGCCGGCTGTTGGTCGACGCCGCCATCGAACGCGGTCTTCGACTACCAGATCGGCGGCGACTACACCACGGCCAACACCGGGGCCACCGTGGTTTCACGCGACTGGTTCGCAGGCACGCCGCTGTCAACCCAGGGCGGCTACTCGATCTGTTACGTCAACGCCTTCCAAACCCAGGACAACTTCGACTTCGTCGACCGACCCGATGAGCGGGACAACTGGCCCGCGAACCTGGTGCTTTCCAACCTTGGCGATGACCCGAACTGGGGCGGCGAATACCTGATCGACATCTCAACCGCGGCCAAACGAAGCCAAGCCGCAGCCTGGGTTGAGCAGATGGTGCAGGGATGTGCCGACGCCGGCTTCAACGGTGTGGAGTTCGACAACCTCGACTCGTGGACGCGCTTCGACGGCACCCCGGTCGCCAACCAGGTGCCCTTCGGACAGGCCGAAGCAGTGGCCTACGCGACGCTGATCACCGAGCACGCCCACGGTCTCGGCCTTGCCGTCGCCCAGAAGAACACCACCCAGCTCACGCTGAACCAATCCCGCAACATCATCGGCTTCGACTTCGCCATCGCCGAATCCTGCGCCGTGTACAACGAGTGCGACTACTTCACCAACACCTTCGGCGACCAGGTGATCGCCATCGAATACAGCGACGCCAGCTTCGCCACCGCCTGCGCCGAAATCGGCGACACCGTCTCGGTGGTACGCCGCGACCGCAACGTCACCCAACCCGGCAGCAGCACCTACGTCTTCGACGCCTGCTAGCCGCTAGTCACATGATCGGCGGCTTTATTGGCGAGGTTTTGGAGTGCTCCGGCGACCACCTCAAGTTGGGCGTGTCGACGGGGATTCCGTGCCGCTCCGCCAGATAGCCGAGGTCGTTGTGGACCACCCCTACACCGTCGACGTTCGATCACAGAGTTTGTAGTTTTCCGGGTCTGACCCCGAAAACTACAAACTTTTGGTGGTGGTGGTTAGAGGCCGGCGGCTTTGTTGGCGAGGTTTTGCAAGGCTCCGGCGACCACCTCGAGTTGCGGGGTATCGCTCGGGATGCCGTGCCGCTCAGCCAGATAGTTGGGGTCGTTGTGGAGAACCCTTACGCCCTCAGCGGTCTCGATGATCAGGATCTTTTGGGGCAGATCGATGGCCACAGTTGCCGCGATGTGCATCAGCGGGGTGCCAAGCGCCGGATTGCCAAAGAACACCTCGACCGTGGGTGGCAGTTCAAGACCTACGCTGCCGGCCCCGGCGGCGTGGTCGACCTGGGCGATCAACCGCAGCTTGTCGTTGCCCTCGATCGCGGCCACCAGACGTTCGGCGGCCTCAGCAGTAGTCCCGGCGCCGAGCGTCTCGATCAGGCCGTTGGGAAGTTCTGGTTGGGTCATGGTCCAGCCAACACCACCGTCGGATCGACATATTCCTTCCCGAGGGTCCGAGTGTCCCGACCCACAAGTTCGCTGCGCATTCGACGGCACCATCCGTCACGCTCTGCGTCCTCGCTCAGTCATTTCCGCCGAGGAGACTCCATCACTGCGTCCTTGATCGTGACGGAGCGTGCTCGCCGAATACATCAACGGACTTATGAGTCGGAACACTACCCTCGCAATAGATGTTCATCGACGAAGTTGCCACCGCTATTCGCGAAGTTGCTGCCGCTGAGGTGCTTCCGCGGTTTCAAGCCCTCGCCGAAGGTGACGTTGCCGAGAAATCCCCCGGCGACTACGTGACCATCGCCGATCGGGAGTGCGAACGGGTTCTCAGCCAACGACTTCGCGCCCTACAAGATGCTCCAGTGGTTGGCGAAGAAGCCACCGCCGAGGACGCCTCGCTGTTGGAGCTGGTGGCCGGCGCCGACGCCGCTTGGGTGATCGACCCGATCGATGGCACCTCCAACTTCGTGGGCGGCAAGCCGGACTTTGTGGTGATGGTCGCCCTCATCGAATCTGGCGAAACGACGCACGCCTGGGTATGGGACCCGAACCGGGACTCGATGCTCACCGCCCGTCGCGGAGAAGGAACCCACCGCAACGGCGCACGACTTCCAACGCCATCACGGGGGCCGGGCCTCAGCGGCACCATCAAGAGCAAATATGTACCCGAGCCCGGACGCACCCAGCTTCGGGAGGCCGCTTCACAGCTCGGCACCCCGGTGCCAGCACAGGGCAGCGCCGGGGTGGAGTACGCGTCGCTAGTCGATGGAACGATCGACTACCTCTTCTACTGGCGCACGCTGCCCTGGGACCATGCCCCCTGCGCCCTGCTGGCCACCGAGGCCGGGCTCACCGTCGCCCGCCCCGATGGCACGCCCTACCGACCCGGCGATACCGGCACCGGCCTCCTCGCCGCGGTACCGCAAGCTTGGGACCAACTCGCAGCCAACATCCACCCCACGCTCCCCAAAGCCGAATAACCAAGTCTCTCCGAGCTGTGGGATGGAAACCCGCTACGCCACTTTTTGGTCAGGTCACTAGGCTGGACGCGATGGGAACGGGCACTACCAACGACTCCAGCTACCAGCCGGCGGCTTACCTGGACTGCGCGGCGACGACGGCGATGCATCCGGCCGCGCTTGAGGCCATGATCCCCTACCTCACCCAACACTTCGGCAACCCGTCCGGCGCCCACTCAATGGCCCGCGACGCCCGTCGAGCCATCGACGACGCCCGCGACGCCATCGCCGATGCGGTCGGCGCGCCCGGTGGCGGCAATGTGGTCTTCTGCAGCGGCGGCACCGAATCCGACAACCTGGCGGTACTCGGCCCCATCACCGACTCGGCCACCGGATCGGCCATTGCAATTTGTTCGGCAATCGAACACCACGCGGTACTCGAAGCGGTCGAAGCCCGCCACGGCCTCACTGTGGCGGTCGACGAGGCCGGAGTTGTCAACCTCGACCACCTCACCCACCTGCTCCGAAACGCCGAACGACCGGTTTCGGTGGTGTCGGTCATGACCGCCAACAACGAAGTCGGCGTGATCCAGCCCATCGTGGAGATGGCCGAAGTGGTCCGCCGCGAATCACCCGGCACCCTCGTCCACACCGACGCCGTCCAGGGCTTCTGCTGGATCGACCTCAGCGACATCACCGCTGCGGTCGACATGGTGTCGATCTCGGCCCACAAGTTCGGCGGCCCAAAGGGCATCGGCGCGCTGATCCTTGGCGACCACGTGAAGCTCGAACCCCGAGCCATCGGCGGTAGCCAGGAACGCGAACGGCGCGGCGGCACCCAAAATGTGGGCGGCGCAGTGGCGATGGGGGTAGCCGCAGCGCAGGTGGCCGCCAACCGCAACGACGTAGCCGAGCGCATCACACCGCTGCGAAACCGACTGGCCGACGGCCTCACCGCAGCAATTCCCGACTCCATCGAAACCGGAATCAACAACGGTGACCGGAGCCAAAGAGTGGCATCGATCTGCCATCTCTGCATCGGCGGCATCGAGAGCGAAGCCCTGCTCATCCTGCTTGAGCGGGAGGGAGTGTTTGCCTCAGCGGCATCATCGTGCGCCAGTGGCGCCATGGAACCATCGCACGTGCTGGCGGCAATGGGAATCGACCGAGACCTGGCCAAGGGCTCGCTGCGGCTCAGCCTGGGCCACCACAGCACCGCGACCGAGGTCGACCACGCGCTCGCCATCATTCCCACTGCGGTAGAAACCCTCCGGGGAAGTCGATGAACGCGAGGAGCGCGACGGCCGCAACCAAGGGCCGAATCCTTGTGGGCATGTCAGGTGGTGTCGACTCCTCGGTGGCGGCCGCACTCCTGGCCGAGGACGGCTACGAAGTCACCGGCGCCACCCTCAAGCTGTGGGGTGGCGAGAGCGATTCCGGCTGCTGCTCAGTAGCCGACGTCGAAGATGCCCGCCGCGTTTGCGACACCCTCGGCATCGATCATCACGTGTTCAACTTCGGCGACGAGTTCAACGCTCACGTCGTCGACCCGTATGTGGCCGACCACGAGGTTGGGCGCACCCCCAACCCGTGCATCGAGTGCAACCGGCACCTCAAGTTCGACCGGTTCCTCAGCCGAGCCCGAGCCCTCGGCTTCGAACGAATCGCCACCGGCCACCACGCCCGCATCGTGGAGCGGCCCGACGGCAGCCGCCGCATCGGCCGCGGCGCCGACACGTTCAAGGACCAGTCCTACGTGCTCTACATGCTTGACCAGCCCACCCTCGCCGCAGTCGAGCTGCCGCTCGGCGCCATGACCAAGGACCAGGTACGGGCCAAAGCCACCGAAATCGGCCTCCGCACCGCCAACAAGCCCGACAGCCAGGACGTGTGCTTTATCACCGCGGCCGCGGGTCGCGAGACCTTCCTCGGCGACCGCATCCCGCTGCGACCCGGCCGGGTAATCGACAACACCGGAGACGTTGTGGGACAGGTCGATTCGGTCCAGCTGGTAACGATCGGCCAGCGGCGCGGGCTCAACACCGCCGGTGGCGGCGCACCCCGATATGTCGTCGACGTCGACCCGGCCAACGACACCATCACCGTCGGCGACCGCGACGCCCTCAACCGCCCCGCCGTCGAACTCAGCGACCTGGTGTGGTCCCACCCCGACCTCGCCACCTTCACCGGCCCGGTGCTGGCCCAAACCCGAGCCCACGGCCACCCCCAGCCCGGCCACTTCGACGGCGCAACCATCACCTGGGACGAGCCACAGCAGCGGGTTGCCCCCGGCCAAAGTGTGGTGCTCTACGACAACAACGAAGTCCTCGGCGGCGGCCTCGCCTAACCCCAACTCCTGGCCGAAATGTCGGAAAAATGCGACAAACGTTGTCGTTTTCTTCCGACATTTCGGGATACGGGGTCCGGGTTGGGGTTAGACGCGGCGGTGGCGGGCCTGGTAGGCGGCGGCTACACACAGCAGGAAGTTGTCGGCGGTCACCCCTGGCGGCACGGTGTGGTTGATGTAGCGAGCGAGCGGGGTGGCGATCCGCAGTGACAGCTGAGCGCGAGCCTGAGGATAGAAGCGACTGGTCCGCAGCAGGTAGCCCCGCACCATCGTGTACTGGTAGTCGGTTATCCGCGATACGTCGAGGGTGCGGGCGTAGCTCTCCCAGCCGCTGGGCGGAGTGAACCAGACCGGCACGGTGCTGGCCTCCACCTTTCGATCACGAATCACATAGGTGCCTGCAGCCAGGTCGCCCAGCCGCTGATGGCGCGAGGTTGTCATCAGCGAAACCAGCGGCGTCGCTCCACCCGGCGGCAGAAAGAACTCCACAAGCAACATCACGCCGCGAATGAAGGTGTGCCGCATCCGCACCGGAACCCCCTCAAGGGTGACCACCCGCGTTCCCATCGCCATTTTCCCCACGGTGCGACCGCCCCAGAAGGCTTCACAGATGATCGGATAGCCAATCAGAATGCCGATCACGATGGCGCCGAGCACCAGGCCGAACACGTCACCAAAGAGCGTGTTGCGACCAAAAAGGATGCCCAACAGACCGACGACATAGACGATGAGAACGGCCACAATTCGCACGAGAATGTCGATTAACGCCCCGGCGGCACGGGTGCCGACCCCGGCGGTCTCGAAGTCGAGACGCACCGCCTCCGGTGTGACGATGGCGCCCGATGCCGTATCAGACATGGCCCCACCAAGTCCGCGGGCGCGGTCCTGAACCCACCTGCATCATCGTCGACCAGTGCCTAGGTCGGCCGGGCCGCGTGCGGTAGCGTCGAAGTCACAGGGGTGGGTCCGACTACAGGCATCACGTTGTCGAGCCAGGTGTTGATCAACCACACCACGACCATAGCCAGCGGAGGAAGGGCAAAGGGTTCATGGACTTCGACCAGTTCATCCAGCAGAACGAAAGCACCTGGATCCGGCTCGACGAACTCACCCGCACCGCCCGCAAATCCCCCTCCCGCCTCGAACCGCAGGAACTCGACGAGTTCGTCTCGTTGTATCAACGCACCTCCGGACACCTCACCCGGGTCCAGACCGTGTACCGCGACGATGGCCTGAAAGCCCGACTCACCCGAAGCGTGGCTGAAGCCTCCGCAGTGCTCTACGGCGCACCCCAAAGCGCAGGGCGCACCTTCACTAACTTCTTCGCCTACACCTTCCCGGCCGCGGTCCACTACAACCGGCGCTTCATCCTGCTGAGCGCGCTCTTCTTCTTTGTGCCCATGTTTGCCGTGGCTGCCTGGCTCGCCAACAGCGACGCCGCGCTTGAGGCGGCAATCCCCGAAGCGGCCCGTGAGGCGCTGATCGAAGAAGACTTCGAGGCCTACTACAGCTCCGAAGCATCAAGCGCCTTCGCCACCCGGGTGACGCTCAACAACATCCAAGTGTCGTTCTTCGCCTTCGCCCTCGGCGTCACCCTGGGCCTGGGCACCATCGGCGTGCTGATCCTCAACGGCATCAACGTGGGGTTTGCCCTCGGCGCCTTCGCATCGGTCGGCGAACAACCAAAGTTCTGGGGACTGATTCTGCCCCACGGCTTTCTCGAACTCACCGCAGTCATCATCGCCGGTGCTGCAGGCCTGCGGATCGGATGGACCATCCTCGTGCCGGGCGACCGATCTCGCGTGGCGGCGCTCTCCGAAGAAGGACGCCGGGCATCGGTGTTAATCATCGGCCTGATCCTGGCCTTTGTCGTCGCCGGCCTAATCGAGGGCTTTGTGAGTGGCTCCGCCATCGACACCCCGATTCGGCTGATGATCGGCTTCTCCGTCGAGATCGCCTTCCTCGGCTACCTGATCGTGAGGGGACGCCACGCCGCTTCGCTCGGCCTGACCGGCCGCTTCGGCGAGCGGGTTCCCGGCAAAGCCCCGATCGACCCCGACCAGCTGGCAACGGAGGCCATCAGCGCCACCGCCAACCCCGACCCCCACGAACGAGCCACCGCCGTCGCAGACTCGTAATTCCCTCCTCGCCCAGCCATCTCGGTCCCGGCCATCTCGGTCCCGGCCCCGAATTGTCGGAAGCTGGACCTGATTATGCGCGTCAGCTTCCGACATTTCGCGCTTTGCTCGGCTTGGGGCGAGTGCGGGCTGAGTGCGGCTAGATGCGGCCTTTGGACTTGGCCTGCAGATAGGCGTCGGCCAGGGCCGGAGAAAGCTTGCCGGGCGGCGCATCCACCACGGTGGCGCCGAGGGCCCGCAGACGGGCCGCGGCCCGAGCCCGCTCCTCCAGATTCGTGACCGCCGCGGCCTTGCGATGCACCTCACTGGCATCGAGAGCCGGCTCCTCGCTCCAGCGCACCACCGCCGGATCCTGGACCGCCCCCACAATCACCACATGACGCTTGATGATCAGCGGCAGCGCGGGAATCAACGACTCCCCCACCGCCTGCTCCACCAAGTCGGTCAGCACCACCAGCAGCATCCGTCGGCGGAATCGCCCAACCACCTGGCTGAAGGCGGTGGCGTAGTCGCTATCGGTCAGCTCCGGCTCAAGGTCGTACATCGCCTCGGTCACCGCCGAAAGCTGGCTGCGCTGATTTCGCGGTGGCACCACCGACCGGATCTCCCGGTCGAAGGCCACCAGGCCACACTTGTCACCCAGACGAGTCGACACCGCGGTCAACATCATCACCGCGTCCATGGCGTGTTCGACCCTGGGCACAGAATCGACCCGACCGGCCATCACCCGGCCGTTGTCGAGCAGCACCACGATGTTTTGATTCTGTTCCGCCCGATAGGTGCGCACGATCGGGTTTCCGGCCCGCGCCGTAGCCGCCCAGTCGATGCGGCGGAACTCGTCGTCGTTGTTGAACTCCCGCAGCTGCTCGAACTCGGTGGCACCACCGGCACCGCGGGCGTTCCGAAGGCCAACCTCCGACACCCGACTCTGGGCGATCTTGAGTTCGGCATCAGCCTTGGACCGAAACGGCGGATGCACCCGCAACAGGCTCTCGAGCTCACGACGCCCCTGGCGGGCCGCCAAGCCAAAGGGACCGACGGCGCGAATGGTCACTTCCGACACCACAAAGCGACCCCGTCGACTCGGCGCGATCACGCTCGCCGCCTCACCCACCCCCCGAGCACCGAGCTTCAACCAAAACCTGCGGGTTTGGGCGTTAAACGAGGGCGGTAGTTCATCGGCCACACCGAGCCGGGTCGGGCGATTGGTTGGATTGGAGAGATGCCACCGAACCTCATCCTCATGATGGGCTACCAGCACGTCGGGGAGGACCCGCTGCATGCCCACCGCCGATGGTTTCGGAGCCAGGAAAAAGTCGGCGACAAACACCAGCCACATCAATAGAAACAGCACCAGCACCAACGCGCCGAGGCCGTTGGGCAGCAGCGCCACACTGAAGCCGAGGACGGCCAGGATCACCGCGAAGCGGACCGTCGGTATTGGTATCCAGGAGTTCTTGGTGCCCGGACCCGGGCTGGCCGGGAGTAGCAGACGCTCGTCGCGGCTCAGCCGGGCAGCCTCGGCTACGACATCAACCGATGAGCCGACGCCCGCCGCGGCGTCGGCCGCAGCTCCAGGCGCAGCTGTTGCCAAAGCAGCATCCGTGGCCCCGATGCCACCGCGGCCACCGCCCGATTCACCCCCGGCTTCGGTACTCGCCATCAACACTCCACTCCCGTGAACAACTTCGAACTACGTCCGGCTACCGCGGCTACCGCGGCTACCTCCACTACCTCGACTACCTCGGCACCGGCACAGCGGCGAGCACGCTATCGAGCACGCCGTCGACCGTGGCCCCCTCCAACGCCAACTCCGGCCGCAGCTGACACCGATGCCGCAATGCCGGCTTGGCGATGGCCTTCACCTCATCAGGCGTTACAAAACCGCGACCCGATAACCAGGCCCAAGCCTTGGCCGCCCGCAACAGCATCGTGGCCCCACGAGGTGAAACACCAAGGCTGAACGAAGGAATGTCCCGCGTGGCCCGCACCAGGTTCACGATGTACTGCTGCACCCGCGGATCCACCCGCTGGGCCTCGATCTCCGCCCGACCCGCCATCAGATCATCCCCGTTGGCGACCGCCTGCAAACCCGACGAGGCCAGATCATGAGTGTTCAGACCGGCGTCATGGGCGGCAACGATGTCGAGTTCCTGCTCGGCCGACGGGTAGCCCACCGTCAGCTTGAACAGGAAGCGATCCAACTGGGCCTCCGGCAGCGGATAGGTGCCCTCGTATTCGATCGGGTTCTGAGTGGCGATCACGATGAACGGGCGGGGCAGCGCCATGGCGTGACCCTCGATAGTGACCTGCCGCTCCTCCATCGCCTCCAGCAGCGCAGCCTGGGTTTTGGGCGGCGTCCGGTTGATCTCATCGGCCAGAAGGAAGTTGGTGAACACCGGGCCCTTACGAAACTCGAAGGTGCCCTGGCCACTCTGGAAGATGTTCTGGCCCATCACATCGGACGGCATCAGATCGGGGGTGAACTGCACCCGCCGGAACTCGAGATCCATCGCCGAGGCCAGCGCCTTGGCCGCCAACGTCTTGGCTACCCCCGGCACCCCCTCAAGCAACACGTGGCCACCCACCAAAAGAGCGGCGATCAACCCGGACACAACGCCCTCCTGGCCGATCACCACCTTTCCGACCTCGCTGCGCACCGCCAATGCGGCATCCCGAGGACCACTCACCGGCGCCACCGCAGCCACAGGCTCGGCTTGGTGCACCTCGGCGGGCGCACCGGTCGCGGCCACCGACGGATCGGACCATCCATCGGGCGACGGGTTCGGCGAGGCGGAACCGGCTCCGACGGGCGCCGCCATCGCACCCGGATCGACCGGTTGTTGGGGCGGGCCCGGCGGTTGCGCCCCCGGCTCAGATCCTGGGATATCAGACACGAAGTTCCTCCATTACGGGTTCACAAAACCGGACTCAAAAGCGGAGATCAGAAGACGAAGACGGCGCACCGACAAGCGCTGCCCCTGGCGATAGACCACCCCGAACCGCCTTGGAGACGGCCGTGATCTCACTGGCCAGCCGGACCAGATCGGCATCGGTTTCGATCGAACGGGGAGCCAGAGCGCTATACAGCTCGTCGGCCGTAGCCGGAGTCCGTACCGATGCCACCTGCGACAGTGTGTGCGGGTCGAGGTTGGGGTCGAGGCCAAGGCTTCGAGCCAAGTCCTGGCGCAGCTGGTTTTGCAGCACCCGGGCCGACTCAGTGGGCCGACGGGCCTGCTCGCGGAGGTTTCCCAGTGCGGTCACAAACTCAGAGCCCTCGATGTTGGCAGGGAGGGGCTCGGTCACCACCCGGCCAAGGCGACGGCCCCGGCTGGCAATAAAGACAAGGGCGGCCACCGTAACCAGGAAAAACATCGTCCACACCCGATCCGGGATCAGGTCCCAAACCTCCTGACCCCCGGCACCAAGCTGTCCACCAGCCACGCCGCCGTCGCCAAGGTCGGGTTCAAGGATCACGACATTGGTTCGGAGCTGCGGCGCGATCAGACCGACAGCAAGCACCGCGTTGTCCTGCTCGGCGATCGACCGGTTGGTGAACAGCTCTCCGGCACCCACCGATACCACCAGCCCGTCCCCGGTGGGGCGAGCCACCACGATCGCCCTGCCATCCCTCCCCAAACAGGATTCATCGCCGGCAAGAACCGTGAACTCCCGCACCCGATTACGGTCGTCGTCCTCAAAACCAACCTGCACCGTGGAAACATCAGCGAGCGAGGCGATGTCGCACCCGTCGGCGTCAACGAAGTCACCGACGTTGACAGCTCTACCATCGGCGACCAAGCGAAGCTGACCCACCACCACCGCCCGGCCGCCCTGATCCACGTACTCCTCGAGAGCACGGGTCTGAACCTGGGTGAGACCCGACTGAAGCACCACCACGACATCGGCCTCACCACCGGGCACGGCGGTGGTGACATCAACGTTGTGATCGAGCTCGTCGAGCATCAACTTCAACGCCTTGGCGCCCGTGGGCCGGTTGTTGTCAGCGGCAAGCACCACGTCATCGGCTGGGGTGCGATCTCCGGTAATGACCACCACGGCGATGACGGCAACAATGGCCAGGCCGATCAAGCCCAGGATCCGACGATTTCCGAGCTCACCGCCGCCTTCGCTCGCGTTCGATCCAGCGGAGCTACTGCTCGAGGCGCTGCCAGTGGCGGTGGCCATCAGCCCTTCTCCCCCACCGCGCCCGAGAGAGCCTTGACCCGCTCCGACTGCGCCGGGCTCGCCGGCTCACCGCCGTACCAAACCGCATCAAATACGTCGCTGGCGGCATCGAACGTCGGGGCGATATCCGGGGCGTTCTCTGAAACCTCATAGCGATACTCGCCGCTCGTACGCCCAGGAATATCACGAACCAAATCGCGATCAGCCAGCCGAGCCACCGACACCCGATACCAGCACCGAATGGCCTCAGCCCAACGGCCCGCGGCCTCGTGCGCCCGAGCCTCCTCCGACCAATCAACCACCGAACGCCGCTGGCCCACCTGACTGGCCTCAACGTCGTCTTCGTCTTCTTTGACCTTCTTCGGCAGGCCGGTCCACGACTTGTAGATCCGCCACAGCACAAACGCCACCGTCAGCACTGCAGCCGAGATCAGCAGCACCTGGGCCGGCCCACTCAGCACCGTCGGATCACCAACATTTGGGTCGGGATCAACGGCGCCGAGACGCTCGTTCAGCCAACGCACGAAGCGCTGCCAAAGGCTCAGGTTTTCGTTGAACTCGCTCCGAGCAACGATGTCATCGGCCAGTTCCGCAATTCTCTCGGGATCCTCCTCCAGCGGTGGAAGCTGGACCTCTCGCTGCATCACTACCAACCCCCAACCGATGGTCCGGAGCCTGGAGGTGAAGGTGGAGGCGGCGACACTGGTGGAGTCGACATTGGCGGCGGGGGTGTCGACCCTGGCGGCGGGGGTGTCGAACCCGTTGACCCCGCTGGCACTGGCACCGATGCGGCGCCGAACCCCTCGGCGGCCCGAAGCTCAAGGTCGAGGCCCTCAGCCTGAACCCGAATGTCCAAGTAGAGAAAGACCATCATCGCGCCCTGTATCGGAGCGGTAACCGTCAACAAAACGATGCCGCTCAACGCCCAGATCGCCCGGCCGGCCACCCCATCAAGCGCGGAACCGATCGAAAGCGGAGCCATGGTGTAAGTCAACGTCAGCGAAACCACGGCACCGACCAGCAGCACCGCCACGACCCGCCCCGGTCGACGAGAACACAACGAAGCACTTCGCTTCATCGCGGTGATCGGGCCGGTCTCCGGCTCCATCCCAAGGATCGGCGAGGTCAGGGCAAAGAACGCCATAGCCATAAACAGGCCCACACCGGCAGCGGCAAGCCCGACCGCCTCAGCGAGGTGGATCAGCACAAAAGCCGCTATCACCGCCGGCATGCGCTTGATGAGGAACTTCAACAGTTCGGTCGAGGTGGCCTCGTGGCCGACATACCAGAGCTGAACCAGTCGCCCCATCATCACCCCGGCGCAGGCGGTGACGAAGGGTGGACCAGCAAAGAGGATCGGCAAGGCCAGAAGATCCCGGTCACTAAAATCGGTCAACGTCGGGAGCGAAAACGGCCCGACAAATCCGCCGATGAACATCGGGTCGGTGGTGAGCACCAAGAGAACGAGATAGAGCGGGACAGCCAATGCGGCATGGGCCAACAGCACCGTCCGCGGCCGAAGCTTGACCACCTCAAAGGAGTTGTCGAGGATGTCGCCGATGGTCATGGGGCGAAGCGGCGTGGGCCCACGATGATCGAAAGGACCCAACGCATCAGCAGGCGCAGTGCCCGACACGCCGGAATACACCCACGGTCGCGGACCGGACGCCGTGCCATTACCGGCGTGGGAATCGGAACCGGGAAGGCTGCCGAGTGGACCAACGGCCGGGGTGTCGGCCTCGGTGCCGGGTGCAGCCCAGTCGCTCAACTTCAACCCTCCCTTGACCACACGGCCCGAACCATCGGTGATTCATCGCTGAACAGACGGCAGCGACCAGATACAGGCCCAGCGTAATTCGTGCCCCACTCCGAATGGCGCCACCCAAGCAGTCCTCAGCTGCATCCCCGTCCCCGGCCGCCTCCCAACCAGTCCCTAACCAAGATTTGTGACGCCTGACGCCCCAAAAACAGCGCGCTGGGCGTCACAGATCTTGAAGGCTCGGGTGGGCCGGGGTTAGGTGGGGAGCTGGTAGGTGGACACGTGGTGGAGGCTCTCCTGATCGAAGGTTTGGCCGTGCCAGTCGGCGTGGCGATCCACCAGTTTCAGCCCGGCCTCGGCCGCCGCCTCGTCGAGCTGCGACGGGCTGGCGTAGCGAAGAAACCAGGGTCGCAAGGCGATACCGGCTTCGGTGATGTCGATGTGTTGGCCACGAATCGTCTGCGATTCGGCGTCGACGATGGTGGCGGTGAGCACCACATGGTCGGCGGTCACCTGGGTGGGCGACACCGCCGCTGGCGGCTGATCATCGTGGGGCACAAACGCCTCGACCACCAGAAACCCACCCGGTTCGAGCACCCGAGCCACCCCCTCGAAGCAACGCTGCTGGTCCTGCGCTGATGGCAGGTTAAAGAAGGTGTTAAAGGCCACCAGCACCGCGTCGAACCGCTCGGCGGTCAGCTCGTCGGGACGGGTCATATCACCGTCGATCACCGTGATGGCTCCGGCGCCAGGCTTGGCGTTGAGCAACGCCACCATCGAAGGGGAAGAATCGATCCCGGTCACCGCCAGTCCCGCTGCAGCCAGTGGTAGCGCCAGCCGCCCACTACCGATACCCAACTCCAGCAACCGGGCCGCAGGCCCCGCTTCGCCCCGGAGCGTCAGGCACGAGTTGGCCAAGTCGTTCATGCGGGCCACGGTGCCATCAACATCGCTGACCTCGCCATACCAGCGGTCATACACCGGCGCGAAACGTTCGCCATAGGTGGAAAGGTCGTATCCCTCCATCGCCGCGACGAGTCCCAGCGAGTCCGACACGGCCCGGTTCGGCCCGGAACCACCGGCAACCGGTGCACCCACGGGGGGATCGCCGGCGCCGCCCTCGCCACCTGGATCAGAGCGCTGCATCAGGCGATCCTAACGGCTCAAAAAGATTCGGAATGCACCGGCGGTGGTGCCTGGACCCCCCAAATGCCGGGTGTGTTCGCCACCGAAGGTCTAGTGTTCGCTTCCTTTTCGCAACACGGCCGGTCCTCGACGATGGCCTTATGAAAAACAAACTTGTACGAACCATCCCTGCCGTTGCCCTTGCCCTGACCCTTGCGCTCTTCGCCGCGGCCTGCTCAAACGACAGTCCAACCGCTGCGACCGACCAGATCGACGTGGACACCACCGACACCGACGACTCGTCACCGCCAGACATCGGTGCTTCTGACACCGACCCTCCAGCCGAAGAACTCGCAGCACAAGGTAACGCTGCGGGAGAGCCCGCCGATGCCAACTCAGATAGCGGCTCTGGAGAGAGCAGCTCCGGAAGTTCCAATGACGGCACAACCGCCCCGACACCAACGTGTGACGCACCACCCGGTACCGACGTATACGTCGACGTTGCGGTCGACGACCCCGACGGCGGGCTCAACCTACGCGCTGGCCCAGGCGTCGCAAACGAAATCCTCTTCACCTTCGACCGCGGCGCAACAATCGTCACGACCGGAGAGTGCACGGTAGTCGGTTCGACAGATTGGTGGCAGGTCACAAACCCCAAACACATCGGCTGGGTCTCCAGCCGCTTCCTTAGCGAGCACCCGATCGACCCGGCTGACCCGATTGACCCCGGGGTGGGGATCGGTCGAACGGTCAAGGACCTCGACAACGTCGGGACCGTCGGACTCACCCTCGATGAGATCGCAGCAAAGCTCGCTGACAGCTACGGCTTTGACGAAGACGTGCGGATCGAACTCGTCGGCGATGTGGAACTCGAGAACGACGCCGGGACCGCAACCTATGACCTCACCGGATTCAAAGACGACTCAGTCCTCGGCTATCGAGCCATGATCTCCTTCAGTACCGGAACCACCGAATCCGGCGAGAGCATCGGCTACCGAGCCGAAGAAATCTCACAGTCTGTGCTGTGCGGCCGCGGCGTAACCGCTGACGGACTCTGTATTTGATTCGCACAAACACGAGTTGGCCAAAGCCGTCATGCGGCCACGGCATCACCGACATCGCTGACCCCGGCGCACCAGCGGTGGCACCGGCGCTACCCGTTCGCCATTGCGATTCCTACCGGGTCAAAAAGATTCTTCGGAAAGGGTGTCGATTCCTGGGAGTACTGTTCGTCGAAGGGGTGAAGCGCTCAACCGGAGCGTAACCAAAGCCTCCACAACCGCTCCAGAAGCGGTCGGGAAGCCCAACGAAAGGTAGAACCATGAAATACATGTGCTTGCTCTACGGCGACGAATCCACAGCCACCCCTCCGGACTCACCCGAATTCATGGAGGTCATGAAGGCCTACCAAGCGTTCGGCGAAGAGGCCGGAGCAGCCGGAGTAATCGTTGCCGGCGAAGCGCTCGAAGACAGCCACACCGCCACCAAGGTGCAGGTTCGCAACGGCGAAACCATCACCACCGACGGCCCGTACGCCGAAACCAAGGAACAGGTCGGGGGCTTCTACGTTCTTGAGTGCGACACCCTCGACGAGGCACTCAAGTGGGCGGCCAAGATCCCCGCCGCCCAAGACGGCATCGTCGAAGTTCGACCCTGCCCCAACTTCGGCTAAACCAGCAGTAGGGAGCCGCCGGACCTTCCCCGACGCACCGCCAGCCGGCGGCTCCCCTCTCTACCCATGACCACCCAACCATCAGCAGAGGGTCACGATCGGGCGAGCACCCACCCGGGCAGCGGCGGCGTTGACACCGATGGCGACTCCAATGCTGAGCCCGGCTCGTCCATCGACATCGACGTGGCCAACCGGATCAGTACCGTTGTCCGCCAGGAATGGCCGACGCTGGTGGCCACACTCCTCGCCGACTTCGGCGACCTCACCATCGCCGAGGATGCGGCTCAGGAAGCGGCCGAGATCGCCCTCACCCGCTGGGCCAACGACCAGATACCCGAGCGCCCCGGCGCCTGGATCACCACCGTCGCCCGTCGTCGGGCCCTCGACAAGCTGCGTCGCGAAAAGATCGGCCGCCACAAACTCGAGTTGGCAGCCCGACTCGAAGATCGACTCCAGCCCCACGGCCCCGACGGCGCTGAGACCGCGGAGCTGGCCGACCATCGAGGACGACCAGGCACCAACCCCGAGCGCGGATCCGAAAAGTCCGGAGCAAAGATGCGAGATGAGCAACTCAAGCTGGTCTTCGGCTGTTGCCATCCAGCACTCTCCCAGGAAGCCCAGGTGGCTCTGACGCTGCGCAGCATCGGCGGGCTGACCACCACCGAAATCGCCACCGCCTTCGTGGTGCCCGAAGCGACGATGGCCCAGCGCCTGGTGCGGGCCAAACGCAAGATCTCTGCGGCCGCTATCCCCTTCGTTATCCCCGACGATGCCGAGCTCCTCGGCCGGGTGGCCATCGTCCACCAGGTGCTCTACCTCATCTTCAACGAGGGCTACGGCGCCAGCACCGGCGACGACATGGTGCGAGTAGAGCTCAGCACCGAAGCCATCCGCCTCACCCGCCTCCTCGCCAAGCTGATGGTTGATGATGCGGAAACTCTCGGGCTGCTGGCGCTCATGCTGTTGACCGACGCCCGCCGGCCGGCCCGCGTGGGACCAGATGGTGACCTGATCCTGCTTGCCGATCAGGACCGCAACCTGTGGCTCCAACCCCAGATCGACGAAGGGGTTGCGATCCTCCACCAGGCACTCCGGCTTGAGCGGCCCGGAGGCCACCAAATCGAAGCGGCCATCGCCGCTCTGCACAACGAGGCCGCTACCGCCGATGACACCGACTGGCCACAGATTGCAGCCCTCTACGGCCGACTCCACCAGCTTCGCCCCACCCCGGTCGTGGCCCTGAACCAAGCGGTGGCCCTCGCCATGGCCGATGGTCCCGACGTAGGACTGGCCCGGCTCGATCCGCTCGCCGAGCCCCTGGCCAACTACCGCTACTTCCATGCAGCCCGGGCCGACCTGGCCCGGCGAGCCGAGCGCATCGACGAAGCCCGAGCCGCCTACTCACGCGCCCTCGAACTCACCAGCGGCTCTCCCGAACGACGATTCCTTAAGCGGCGCCTGGCCGAACTCCCCCAAGCCGACCAGACGAACGAAGCGAACTAGCCGTTCGGATACCGGACCGACCGGACCCGTCGAATTGGCAGCGGCTTCAGCCGGTTTGCCGATCTGATCTACGACAGAGCCCCTTGCTCCGAAGCTCCCGGCTCCAGAGCTTCGTCACTCCACCGACCCGGCCAGCTCGGCGCGGTGCGCCGCCTCCACGATCCCCTTCAAGTTGGCCAGGTTCTTGTTCCAGATGTGGGTGAGGATGGGCCGGGCGACCCGCTCGCCGAGCTTCAAGCCAAGCCAGAGCGGGAAGGTGAGCTCCTCAGCCCACACAAAACGGGTGCGACCACCCGGCAGTTCGGTAAGCGTGAATCGACCCACCCCGGTGACCAGCCCCTCGTGCCGCACGCCCATCGCCGCCGCTTCTTCCCACTCGGTAATCACCATACGATCCGTCAGGCTGATCGGGCCCACCTTGGTGAGGCAATCAAACGTGGTCCCCACGCCCTGACGCTGCTCGCCAACAAACTCCAGCGAGACCGCATCCTCCATCCAATCGACATGGTCTTCGACGGTCTCCAACACCCGCCAGGCCACGGAAATTGGAGCATCAAACTCGGTCTGAACCACAAGCTCGGTCACCCCTTCAGCCTAAAGGAGCGAGCCGGGTGGCGATCAGTCAGGCGAGGCTGAGCTCGCAGCGGCACCGGGGCTGGCCGTGGCCAGAGCCCGGCGAAGCTCCTGGGTGGCAAACTCCGGAGCCACGATGTTGATCAATACCCCGGTGCCCTGTTCAAAGCCGGCGACGCTGGTAATGCGCGGCAGGATGTGGGCATGCCAGTGGAACATGCCGCTTTCATGATGTGGCGCGGTGTGGAACACGATGTTGTAGGCCACGTCACCAACCGCCGACGCCAAAGCCTTAAGCGAGTCGCGAATGGCCCGACCGACCGCAACCACATCGGCCGGGGCCGAACTGCTCAAGCCGTCCTTGTGGGTGATCGGCAGCACCAACAACTCATAGGGCGTACCGCTCCAGAACGGGCAAATAACCATGGCCCGATCGGTTTCCAGCAGCACCCGATGATCCTCGGCCCGCTCGGTCTCAATCGTGTCGCACAA